>NZ_JBGAHM010000057.1:0-12933 GCF_044226135.1 Methylocella sp.
GCAGTGAGCGCCGTCGCCGCGCCGATGCGCGCGTCGGCCGGCGCGGCGAGGGCGAGAAGCTGCGCCGCCTGGCCCGCCGCGCGGCGACCGTTCAGCTCGCGCAGGCCCTGGTCGAGCGCGCCCGCGCGTTCGGCGCTCGAAACGGCGACGATCAGCTCCGCGCCGAATGGCGCGCGCGCCGCGAAAGAGAGGCGAAAGGGCGAGGCCGCGACGACCGGCGGATCGTCGGGCAGCGGATAGAGCGTGCGGACGAGCCCGTCGCCGCCGACCGAAAAGACGACGAGCGCGCGCCCCGCGACGTCCTGCGCCTCGATCTCGACCGTCTCGCCGGCGCGCCGCGGCGCGGCCGGGCTGACGACGCGCAGCGGCAGGATCGGCCGCGGCTCGCCGCGCGCGAGCAGGGCGCCGAGGGCGAAGCGGTCGACGACGTCGGGAAGCTCGTCGAGCCCGAGGTCGCGGGCGAAGACGTCGCGTCCGGCGCGCACGAGCCGCGCCTGCGGATCGAACGTCAGGTCGGGGCCGGCCGAAGGCGCGACGATCTCGAACGGCGCGGCGTGCGGAAAGAGCTTCGCCAGCGCGTCGGCGTCGGCCCCCGCCGCGGCGACGCGCACGGGCGCGAGTTTTGGCGCGCGCTCAGACCCCGGCGCGCCGGGCCGGGAGTCGCGAAACGTCTCGATCGGGGCCATGTCCTCGCCGGGGTCGAGCAGGCGCACGCCGGCGGCCGCCGGCGCCACGAGAAGGGCGAGGGCGACGAGCGCGCCGGCCCCGCGCCGGCCCGGACCGGCGGAGGCGGAGCCGAAAGATCTGTCGCCGAAAGACAAGGGGCGTCCTCGCTGAAGCGTCTGGCCGGGACGCCGCGGGGCGCGGGCCTCGCCCGGGCCGTCGCGACGACGTCATCCTCGCGCCTGCATAAAGCATCGGCCGGAAACTTGCAGGCTTTTCGGCCGACGCTTAATGCCGGCGCGGGCGCGTGCTCGCGAGGCTGTGACCACGAAAATCCGGGCTCGAGGGCGACGTTCGCTTTTTCTTGACCAAGGCCCCGTTTAAGAAGCGGGGCGCGCCCTCAGCCCGCATGTCAAACCCTCGTCGGAGAGCCTTCTCCTCCAGCTCAAAGGATCAGCGCCATGGCTTCCGCCTGCACGGCCGGGCTCGACACGGGCTTCGTCGCCCTCGGTTATGGAAAGGTCGCCGTGCTCGGCGTGGTGCAGGGCGTCACCGAGCTGCTGCCGATCTCGTCGACGGCGCATATGCGCATCGTGCCTGCTTTTCTGGGCTGGCCCGATCCGGGCTCGGCCTTTTCGGCGGCGATGCAGGCGGCCGCGCTCGCCGCCGTGATCAGCTATTTCTGGTCGGACGTGCGCGGCATCGTCACGGGCTCGATCGGCGCGGCCCGGCGGCGCGACTTTTCGAGCTGGGACTTCCGCTTCGCCGTGTGGATCCTGCTCGCGACCCTGCCGATCGTGATCGCGGGCGTGCTGCTCTCGCCGGTTCTCAACGCCTGCGGCTCGCCGCTCAGGACGCTGACCGTCATCGGCTGGTCCTGCATCGTCATGGCCGCGCTGCTCGCGCTCGCCGAAATCTACGCCCGGCCGAAGCGGACGATCGAGCAGGCGCGGCTCTCCGACGCCATGGTCGTCGGCGTCGCCCAGGTCGGCGCGCTCATTCCCGGCGTGTCGCGCTCGGGCTCGACGCTGACGGCGGCGCTGTTCCGCGATTTCCGGCGCGAGGAGGCGGCGCGCTTCTCCTTCCTGCTCGGCCTGCCGGCGATCGCCGCCGCCGGCCTGCACGAGCTGTGGCATCTGCACAAGGCGGGGCTCGACGCGCATGGCTGGTCGATCCTCGCCGTCGGCCTCATCGTCGCCTCGATCTCGGCCTTCGCCGCAATCTGGGGCCTGCTGCGCTTCCTTGAGCGTTTTTCGACCTGGCCTTTCGTGATCTACCGCGGGCTGATGGGCGTGTTTCTGCTCGTCGCCGTGTTCAGGGGCTGGCTGCCGAACTGAGGGCCGCCTCGCCGAGCATCAGCTCGGGCCGCACCAGCGCGTCATAGGTTGCGGCGTCGACGAGGCCCGAGGCCAGGGCCTCCTCGCGCAGGGTCGTGCCCTTGTGGTGGGCGGCCTTGGCGATCGCCGCCGCCGCGTCATAGCCGATCTTGGGCGCGAGCGCCGTGACGAGCATCAGCGATCGCGACAGAAGCTCGCGGATGCGCGCCTCGTCGACCCTGAGCCCCTCGACGCAATGGGCGCGGAAGCTGTCGCAGGCGTCGGCGAGCAGGCGCGCGCTTTCGAGGAAGACGGCGATGATCACCGGCTTCATCACGTTGAGCTCGAAATGGCCCTGCGAGCCGGCGAAGCCGAGCGTCGTCTCATTGCCGAACACGCGGGCGCAGACCATGGTCACGGCCTCGACCTGCGTCGGATTGACCTTGCCGGGCATGATCGAGGAGCCCGGCTCGTTCTCGGGCAGGATCAATTCGCCGAGGCCCGAGCGCGGCCCGCTGCCGGCGAGGCGGATGTCGCTTGAAATCTTGTAGAGGCCCGAGGCGAGCGCGCCGAGCGCGCCATGCGCGAACACCAGCGCGTCATGGCTTGCGAGCGCCTCGAACTTGTTGGGCGCCGAGACGAAGGGCAGGCCGGTCGCGGCGGCGATCTTTTCGGCCATCGCCTCGCCGAAGCCCGGCGCGGCGTTGAGCCCGGTGCCGACCGCGGTGCCGCCCTGGGCAAGGCGACAGAGGCCCGGCAGGACCGCCGCGATCCGCTCGCGCGCAAAGGCGAGCTGCGCGACATAGCCCGAAAATTCCTGGCCGAGCGAGACCGGCGTCGCGTCCTGCAGATGGGTGCGGCCGATCTTGACCACGGCGGCGAATTCTTTCGCCTTGGCGGCGAGCGCCGCTTCGAGCCGCGCCACGGCGGGTTCGAGCGTTCCCGTCAGTTCGCGCGCCGCCGCGACATGCATGGCGGTCGGGAAGCTGTCGTTCGACGACTGTCCGAGGTTGACGTGGTCGTTGGGATGCACCGGCTTCTTCGAGCCGAGCGCGCCGCCGAGCGCGAGATTGGCGCGATTGGCGACCACCTCGTTGACGTTCATGTTGCTCTGCGTGCCGGAGCCCGTCTGCCACACCGACAGCGGAAACTCGGCGTCGAGCTTTCCCTGCTCGATCTCGAGCGCCGCGGCGGCGATGGCTGCGGCGAGCTCCTTCGGCAGGAGGCCGGCCTCGGCGTTGACCTCGGCCGCGGCGCGCTTGACGAGCGCGAGGGCGCGCACGACCTCGATCGGCATGAGATGATGGCCGATGGCGAAGAAGGCGCGCGAGCGCTCCGTCTGCGCGCCCCAGTAATGGCCGGCTGGAACCTCGATCGGCCCGAAACTGTCGCGCTCGACGCGCGTCGCCTGTGCGGCCTCGCTCATGTCCGTCCTCCGCGCGGACGCGCCGTCCGCTCCTCGAAGACGACGGCGGACGCCGCCGCTTTAGCCCCCGGAGGAATGTTTCGCAAAGCGTGTCGGCCGCGCCTACTCGCCGCCGCCGCGCGAATGGCGCTGGCCGGCGAGATGCGGGTCGATCGCCTGCCAGTCGCCGTCGTCGCCGAATTCGCTCGACGAGCTGATCGAAAGGAATTCGGAAAGCCTCGTGCGGGCGCGGTTGACCCGGCTTTTCATGGTGCCGACGGCGCAGCCGCAGACGCCGGCCGCCTCCTCATAGGAAAGGCCCGAGCCGCCGATGAGGATCAGCGCCTCGCGCTGGTCGGCCGGCAGGTGCTGCAGCGCCTCGCGGAAGTCGAGCATGTCCATGTGGCTGTTCTGCGCCGGCGCCGTGGCGAGCTTGCCGGCGATGGCGCCGTCTGAGTCCGCGACCTCGCGGCGGCGCTTGCGATATTCAGAATAATAGATGTTGCGCAGGATGGTGAAGAGCCAGGCGCGCAGATTGGTGCCTTCGACGAAGGAGCCAAGCTTGCTCCAGGCCTTGACCAGCGTCTCCTGCACGAGATCGTCGGCGCGGTCGAGATTGCCGCAGAGCGAGACGGCGAAGGCGCGCAGGTTGGGAATCACGGCGAGCATGTCGGCGGTCATCTGGGCGCTCGCCGCCGGGGCTTGCGCCGTTTCGAGCGAGTCGTCCTCGTCCTCCAGCAAGTCTCTCTGATCGACGGTCACTGCTAGTCCTTTTTCGCCTGAGGGGCGCCGGAGGTCTCGAGCTGGCGAAGCAGGTCGAGGAACCGGTCGGGCACGGGCTGGGACAAAACGTCATTGTAGGCGGTGCGCAGGCCAAGCCCGATCTGGTCGGCGAGGTCGGGCTTGGCCCGCGCCTTGCGCGGGACGCGTTCGCCGAAGGCCCCGCCGCAGCCGATCAGCTCGCCAAACTCCCTCGACGGAGCGGGCTCGGCGAAATCCTCGACCGCGGCCCCGTCCCCGCCGCTTTTCAGCGCTGCGACATCTGATTTAGTCACTTTGCTCACCATCTCAACCCTTGCCGCGGAATTCGGGGTTCCGCCATGATCGCCGTCCTGACATGATCGCCGTCCTGATCGCCGCGACGTTCGGGCCACGTTCGCCCGGGCCACGTTCGCCCGGGCCACGTTCGCCGACGTCCGCGGCGGGAGCGCGAAAGGCTTCGCGGTCGACCCTCCCGCGTAAGCCTCGAGCGCCACCCGAACCGGCCATGGCGGCGGCCCCCGCGCGCCGCCCATGCGAGCTCCGTCAAGCCTCGGCTCCCAACGTGGCGCGAGGCCGAAAGTTCCGGGCGCTGGAACCATTTCCGGAGGCTTGGCATTTCCCGGCAGGGATTCGCGCGGCGCCGCGGCGGCGGCCCGCCCGGTCCGGAAATTCACGCGCACAGAGGCGTAGATTGATGTCGATATCCCAGGCGATCTCCTCGCATATCCCCTATCTGCGCCGGTTCTCGCGCGCCCTGACGGGGTCCCAGGCGGGGGGCGACGCTTATGTCCTGACGACCCTCGAAGCCATCGTCGCCGACCCTTCCGAATTCGAAGACGGGGCCGACGTCCGCACGACGCTCTATCGCCTGTTCCTGACTGTCTGGCGCTCCGCGCCGGTCAACGCGCATGTCGACGAGGCGGGCTTTTCGAGCGACGAGCTCGGCGCCCACCGCAATCTCGAGGCGATCACCCTGCGCCCGCGCATCGCCTTCCTGCTCAGCTCGCTCGAAGGCTTCTCCACGCAGGAGGTCGCCGACGCGCTCGAATGCGCGCCCCAGGAGGCGGCCTCCCTCATCGACGCCGCCGGCAAGGAGATCGCCAACCAGATCCGCACCGACGTGGTCATCATCGAGGACGAGCCGTTCATCGCGCTCGACCTGCAAACCCTCGTCGAGGAGCAGGGGCATCGCGTCATCGCCGTCGCCCGCACCCATCGCGAGGCGGTGGAGGCGGTGACCCGGGAGCGCCCGGGCCTCATTCTCGCCGACATCCAGCTCGCCGACGGCAGCTCGGGGCTCGAGGCGGTCAACGAGATTCTCGGCTCCTTCTCCGTGCCGGTGATCTTCATCACCGCCTATCCGGAGCGCTTCCTCACGGGCGCTCCGCCCGAGCCCGCCTTCCTCATCACAAAGCCGTTTGGCGTCGACAGCCTGAAGGCGGTGATCAGCCAGGCGCTGTTCTTCGACCGCAAGTCGCACCGGAAAGACGAATCGAACGCCGCCGGCGCGCTCGTCTGAGCGCCGCGCAGGATCATTCGAGAGCGCCGCGCTTTTTTCGGAGGGCGCGGCGGTTCTTTCCAAAAAAGCGAACAGCGAAAAAAGAGGCCGGGCGCAAGCGCTCCGGCCTCTTCAAGTTTGGGGGAGACCGAAAGGCGCGGCTCGCGCCTCAAAACATCCTGTTCAAAACAGCTTGCGCTGCGATGTGAGCGTGCGTCCCAGGACCACGCCCGCGCCGGTCGCAAAGAGCACCAGCGCATAAGGGCTCAACTGCTTCGCCACCTGCGCGCCAGCCTCGACCGCCTGCGCCTCTTTGGCCATGCCGGCCTCGCGCATGGCGTCGGCGACAGGCGCGACGGCCGCGTCGATGTTGGCGGCGAATTGCGCCTTCGTCGGGCGCGCGGAAGAAGACCCCATGCTGAACAGCCGCGCCGCCGCAGCGCCGGGGCTCGCCTCGGCGCCCGGGCCCGTGTCGAACAGGCGCGCCGGCTCGGCGGCCGCGGTCGCCTGCGCTTCGACCTTCGCGTCGGCGCCCGTGTCGAGCTTGCGGAAGGCGAGCGAGAAGAACAGCAGCGCCAGCACGAGATAGATCGCCGCGACCGATCCCGCGGCGACGATCGGCGTCGAGACGCTTTCGACGTAGAGATAGAGATCCACCGTCAGAAAGGCCGAAGCGGCGACGGCGCAGCCGACCGCCATGACGACGAGCGCGAAAGCCTTGATCATGCGGCCGAACATGTCTTCGACCGGCTGCGCGGCCTCGCTTGCGAGACGTTTCAGATAGGCTTTCACGGGCTCTCCGTTTTTGCGCGCCTGCGCTTCATTCGCCCAGGATCCTCACGCTCCAGCGTTTCACTTGCCCCGGCTGATGAGGCCGATCACGAGGCCCGCCGCCATGGCGATCATGACGGCCATCAGGGGATTGCGCTCGATCGACGCCTCAAGCTCCGAGCTCGCGTCCGTGAGCTTGCCCCGGGCGTCGGACGCGCGGTCGGAGATCTTCTGCTTGGCGACGTCCATGACGCCGTAGACGGATTCTGTGGTGGACGACGCCTCGGCCTTGACCACCTTGGCGAGCGAGGCGGTCAGCTTCGCGACGTCGGCGCGAAGCGCGGCGAGGTCGGCGGCGAGATCCCTTGAAGCGTCTTCGACCGGTTTGGTGTCGATCATGTCCATGCCTTTGCGATGACGAAAAAGAGACGCCGGCCGAATACGGCCGGCGCAAGGAAGGCTATACGCCTCCGCGCGTCAAAATGACGATGATAAGAATGAGGACGACCACGCCCAGAACGCCAGACGGCCCATAGCCCCAGTTGCGGCTATAGGACCAGCTTGGGATGGCGCCGACCAGCATCAATATGAGGATGATCAGGAGAATTGTCATCAAGGACACGGAAAAAGCCTCCTTTGCCTCAAAGTCGAGCATTGAACGGAGGGGGGAAGGCTTTGGTTCCGCCTGTCCGCGGCGTTCCGCGCTCTGCTTTCGGCGTCAGACGCGCAGCGGCGGGGTCTGCGGGTCGGTCGGGTCCGGCGGGACGGGATCGACGATCGGCGGCAGGGGCGAATCGCCCGGATTTTTCACCGGCAGGGGAGCGGGATCGGGCGCGGGGATGTCGGGCCCCGGCGGCGGCTCGGGAAAATTGCCGGGCGTCACGTCGGGCCCGGGGGCGGGCGACGGCGGCTTCGGCGGCTGCTGGGCCCTGAAGATGTCGAACGTCACGCTCTGGCCTCCTGTGTGGAAGAAAAGCGGCCTAACGTCGACGGGGAGAGGCGGTTCCGCCTCCGCGGGCCGCGCCGCGCGCGCCTGCGCCTGTCGCGGCGCTCCGCGTGCGTCACGCCAGGCGGCCTCGCCGTTCCCGGGGCGACGTCCGGCTCACGACGCGCCGGCGAAGGATTTTGGCGCGGGGCTTACCGGCGTCGTGCCGCCGGGCGTCACCTCGAGGACCGCGAGGCCGCGCTCGTTGCCGCCCTCGGGCGTGAAGCGGAACACGCCGTCGGCGCCGTTGAAGCCCGCGCGGTTGGTCAGCACGCCTTCCGAATAGCGCTGCCCGCCCTGCGTGTGGGCCAGCGCCGCGGCGAGCGAGACGGCGTCATAGCCGAGCGTCGCGATGCGGGTCGGATCCGATCCATATTTGGCCTTGTAGCGGTCGACGAAGGCGTTGTAGCCGCCGTTCTCCGGCGCCGAGAACCAGGCGCCCTGAAGCGCCGGCAGCTTCAGCACGCGGGCGTCGTTCCAGAGCCCGGTGCCGATGATCTGCACCTTCTTGCCGTCGAGCCCGGCCGCCGTCAGCGCCTGCGACACGGCGGGCATGGCGTCGGCCTGCTCGGGGATGAACAGCGCGTCGATCTGGCCGCCGAGCGCGGCCACCTTGGAGGCCGCCGCCGCGGCGTCGCCCGGCCTGTAATGCTCGATCGCCATGACGCGCACGCCGTTGCGCGCCGCCGCCTGCTGGAACGCCGCCTCGGCGACGCGGCCGTAATCGTTCTCGGGCACCATGGCGGCCATCGACTTCTTGCCGCGCGTCGCGGCGTAGTCGATCACGCGGTCGACATAGGATTCGGGCAGAAACGACAGGAGATAGACGCCGCTCCCCGCCGAGGAGGAATCGGTCGAGAAGGCGATCACCGGCTTGCCCGACCCTCGCGCGACGCGGCCGACCTCGCGCACGTTCGGCGCGAACAGCGGCCCGATGACGAGGTCCGCGCCTTCGGCGACGGCCTCCTGCGCCGCCGCCCGCGCGCCGTCGGGCGACGAATGGTCGTCCTTCACGATCAGGGTGATGTCGTCGGCGCCGGCCTCGGTCATGGCGAGTTCGGCGGCGTTGCGCAGCGAGGTCCCGACCATGCTCGGCGCGCCCGACGACTGCGTCAGCGGCAGGACGAGGCCGACCTTGACCGGGCCCGAGCCGATCTTCTGGCTCGGCGTCGCGGGGGCGGGCGCGGCCGGCGGCGCCGCCTGCTGCGCGACCGGCCCGACGGCTGGAGCGCGCAGCGTCGGCCCGTTCGAGGGGCCGCAGCCGGCGAGCAGGGCGGCGAGCCCTGCCGCGACGCAGGGCGTCAGCGACGCGCGAAGCCTCGACCCCGGGGCAGAGCGGGCGCGCGGCGCAAAACTCATCGAACCCATCTCCCCAAGCCGTTCATCCAAGCCGTTCAATCCAAGCCGTTCAATCCACGATCACACATGCGCGAGGCGGGTCGGGCGACAGCCTCGCGACAGCTTCAGGCATATCATTGCGCTTGACGCAAGCCATAGCATGTTCCGCAAAAACGCGCGCGGGCGCGCGAAAGGGGGCGTTCGTCGTCCCGCGCCGCCGCGGGCAAGACCTGCGCAGGGGACCTCCCTTGTGCGCGACGCCCGGCGCGCAGGACGCTTGGCGCGCAGGACGTTTGGCGCGCAGGACGTTTGGCGCGCAGGACGTTTGGCGCGCAGGACGTTTGGCGCGCAGGACGTTTGGCGCAGTTGTGCGCCCCTGCGGGAGAGGTGTTGCGTGAAGGCGCTGGCACGTTCTATAAACAGAACATATTTTATGGAATAACGAACGTAGCTGCGGGCGGAACCGGCATGAGCATCGGCGATTCGGAACGCTTCCCCAACCCCAACCCTCCCGCCGGCCCGGGCGAGCGGGGCGGCGGCGCCTTCACCGCCTTCGGGCTGCGCGCCGAGGCCGAGCCGATTCGCAAGGGCCTTCATGTGGTCGCGACGCCGATCGGCAATCTGGGCGACATTTCCTTCCGCGCGCTCGCGACGCTCGCCGCGGCCGACGCCGTGATCGCCGAGGACACGCGCGTCACCAAGACGCTGCTCGCCCATTACGGCATCGCGACGCCGCTCGTCGCCTATCATGAGCACAACGCCACGGTGATGCGTCCGCATCTGATGGCGCGGCTCGCGGCCGGGGCGGCGCTCGCGCTCGTCTCCGACGCCGGCACGCCGCTCGTCTCAGATCCCGGCTACAGGCTCGTCTCCGAGGCGCTCGCCGCCAATGTCGAGGTCATTTCGGTGCCGGGGGCCTCGGCCGTGCTCGCCGCCCTCGTCGTCGCCGGCCTGCCGACCGACCGTTTCTTCTTCGAGGGGTTTTTGCCGCCGAAGTCGGCGGCGCGGCGCGAGCGCGTCGCCGAACTCGCCGCCGTTCCCGGCACGCTGGTGTTTTTCGAATCGCCGCGCCGCGTCGCCGAAATGGTCGCCGACCTCGCCGTCGTGCTCGGCCCGCGCGACGCGGCGCTGGCGCGGGAGTTGACCAAATATTACGAGACCGTGCGCCGCGCCCCGCTGCCGGATCTCGCCGCGGCGCTCGCGGCGGAAGGCCCGCCCAAAGGCGAGATCGTGGTGCTCGTCGGCCCGCCGCAGGCGCGCGAGGCGGCCGACCCCGCGCGCGTCGACGCGCTTCTGGCGGAGGCGCTCGAAAAACATTCGGTGAAGGACGCCGCCGCCGTGGTCGCGGCGGCGACTGGCGAGCCGCGCCGCAAGATCTACGCGCGCGCCATCGAACTTTCGCGCGGCGGGCCTCCGGGGCCGGCGCGGCGCGGGGAGGAGGGGGGCTGATGCGCACGGCGTCGGAGCGTCTCGCCGCGCTGCGTCGCGGCTTTCTCGCCGAGCAGGCGGCGATCCTGCTTCTGCGCCTCAAATTTTACGCGATTCTCGACCGCCGCTATGCGGTGAAAGGCGGAGAAATCGACATCGTCGCCCGGCGCGGCGCGACCATCGCCTTCGTCGAGGTGAAGGCGAGGGGCGAGATGGACCGCGCGCTCGAGGCGGTCACGCCCGCAAAGCGCCGCCGCCTCAGCCGCGCGGCGCGCGTCTGGCTCGCCGCCCATCCGCAGGCGGCGGTCCTGACGCTGCGCGCCGACGCCGTGTTTTTCGCGCCCTGGCGCTGGCCGCGTCATTTGCCGGCGGCGTTCGAGCTCGACCTTGGCTGAGCGCGCGCCGCGCGCCGATTGGCGAAATCGCCTCCGCCCCTTAGACTAGGCCGACTTGTGTTGAACGTGTCGAACTTCGCAAAATGCGCCCCCTCGAGCTTGAGACCATCGCCGCCGCCGAACCCGCCGCCGCGCCCGGCGTGGCGGTCGAGCTCATCGCCGTCATCGTCGCGGTGACCAACGGCGACCCGCGCGTGCTCACCATCGAGGACCAGATCGCCCTGCCGTCCGGTCCGTTCCAGGTCGGCCACCGGTCCCTCCAGTCGGGGCTGCGCGCCTGGGTCGAGCACCAGACCCGGCTGCCGCTCGGCTATGTCGAGCAGCTCTACACGTTCGCCGACCGCGACCGCGCCGAGGCCGAGCGCCAGACGATCTCGATCAGCTATCTCGGCCTCACGCGCGAGCAGCGCGCCTCGGGCGTCGCCGAGGCGGGGTGGGGCAGCTGGTACGCCTATTTTCCATGGGAGGATCATCGCGAGGGGCCGCCGCCGCTGGTCGCCGCCGTCCTTGAGCCGAAGCTGCGCGCCTGGATCGCGGGGACGCCCGACGCCGAGCTGCGCGCGCGCCGCCTGCAGCGCGCCGCGATCACTTTCGGCCTTGAGGGACGCCCGTGGAACGAGGAGCTGGTGCTGCAGCGCTATGAGCTGCTCTACGAGGCCGGGCTGACGGCCGAGGCCGCCCGCGCCCGCGAAGGCGCCGCGCGCGCCGAAGCGGAGGCGGCGGGCCGCGCCATGGTGCTCGACCATCGCCGCATTCTCGCCACCGGCATCGCGCGTCTGCGCGCCAAGATCAAATATCATCCCGTGGTCTTCGAGCTGATGCCCGAGACCTTCACGCTGCTGCAGCTCCAGCGCTGCGTCGAGGCGCTCGCCGGGCGGCTCGTCCACAAGCAGAATTTCCGCCGCCTGATCGAGCAGCAGGACCTCGTCGAGGAGACGGGGGCCGCCGCGCAGGACACGGGCGGCCGGCCGGCCAAGCTGTTCCGTTTCCGCCGCGCCGTCGTCGCCGAGCGCGCGGTCGTCGGCACGAAGCTGCCCATTTCAAAGTCTTGACAAAACTTATGCTCATCCCCAGCATATAACGCAATAATGCTCAAGGGGAGTATAAGCCGATGGCTTCGCCGGCGGAAACTGCGCGTTCGATGTCCCGCGGCGACGCCGCGCTCAAAAGCCGCCGCGCGCCACATGACCGGGCGCCCGCGGCCCGCGACATGTACGCGCGCGTCCAGCATGCGATCCCGGCCATCGAGTGGCCCGTATACGCAGCCGAGATTGACGCGATCATGACGCTCAAGCGCCAGCGCAACGCGGTGGTGCTGGCGCATAATTACCAGACGCCCGAGATTTTCCACTGCGTCTCCGACATCGTCGGCGACAGTCTCGCGCTTGCGCGCGAGGCGATGAACGTCGAGGCCGACGTGATCGTGCTCGCGGGCGTGCATTTCATGGCCGAGACGGCCAAGCTCATGAATCCCGAAAAGACAGTGCTGATCCCGGACATGGGGGCCGGCTGCTCGCTCGCCGATTCGATCACGCCCGAGGACGTGCGCCGCCTGCGCGCCAAACATCCGGGCGTGCCGATCGTGACCTATGTCAACACCTCGGCGGCGGTGAAGGCCGAATCGGACGTCTGCTGCACCTCCGGCAACGCCAAGGAGGTGGTGGAGTCGCTCGGCGTTCCGCGCGTGATCATGATCCCGGACGAATATCTCGCCCGCAACGTCGCGGCGCAGACGAATGTCGAGATCATCGCCTGGAGCGGCCATTGCGAGGTGCATGAGCTCTTCACCCCGGCCGAGGTGCGCGAGCTGCGTGAGGATTATCCGGGCGTGGTCGTGCTCGCCCATCCGGAATGCGCGCCCGAAGTGGTCGCCGAGGCGGATTTCTCGGGCTCGACCGCCGCCATGCAGGCCTATGTCACGCGCGAGAAGCCGGCCCGGCTCGTGCTGCTCACCGAATGCTCCATGAGCGACAACATCGCGGTGCTGAACCCCGATCTCGATTTCGTGCGGCCCTGCAACCTCTGCCCGCACATGAAGCGGATCTCGCTGCGCAACATCCGCCGCGCGCTCGAGAACATGGAGCATGAGGTGACGATCGATCCCTCCGTCGCCGAGGCCGCGCGCCGCTCCGTCGAGCGCATGCTCGCCGTCAAGTGACGCGCAAGGCCGGGTCTTCTTCTCGAATCGGAACGCACGCCATGGACGCGACGGGGGCTTGCATCATCATCGGCGCGGGGCTCGCCGGCCTGTCGACGGCGCTCGCGCTCGCGCCCGCGCCGGTCGTGCTCCTGAGCAGGGACGTGCTCGGCGCGCAGTCGTCGAGCGTGCTGGCGCAGGGCGGCGTCGCCGCCAGCGTCGGCCCGGACGACGA
>NZ_JBGAHM010000058.1:0-12479 GCF_044226135.1 Methylocella sp.
GCCGGGCTTTGCGCCGGCGCGGGGCGGCGCGGCCTCGCCGTCGTCGGCGTCGCCGCCGGCCGGGTCGCGCAAAGGCTCGTGAAATGGGCCGAGGACGCGACGCCGCGGCTGCACGAAGCCCGGCTCGCCGTCGCCGTTTCAGGCGCGGGGCCGGGCGAGCCGGAGCTGAGGCGCCTGCTGGCCGAGGCGGGATTCACGGTGGTGGCGAGCGCGCGCGCCGGTGAGCGCGAGCGGCGGACCTACCGCTACGACCTCATCATGCCGGCGCGCGCGCGCGTCGAGGCGACGCCCGAGGCGGTGGAGCGGCTGGCGCGGGTCCATGGCGTCGAGCGGCTCGAATGGCGCCGCGGCGGCCTCGCGCCCGACGCCTGACTGCGTTCGGCGTTCATCCAGTCGTGAACGCGCTCCAACATCTTGTTTTTCCGCATTTTCTTAACGTAAAAGTCTGCAACTTTTACTGAAAATGCTCTAGAAGCGCGTTCGGCGTCCATCGAATCGCGGACGCGCTCCAACATCTTGTTTTTACGCATTTTCTTAACGTAAAAGTCTGCAACTTTTACTGAAAATGCTCTAGGCGGCGGCGCCTATTTCTCGACGAACGCCTTCTCGACCACGAAATCGCCGGGCTCGCCCTGGTTGCCTTCCGAGAAGCCGCGCGCCGACAGGAGCTTGTGCATGTCCTTGATCATCTCGGGGCTGCCGCACATCATGAAACGGTCGTCGTCGGCGTTGAGCGGCGGCAGGCCGACGTCGGAGAACAGCTTGCCCGAGACGATGAGGTCGGTGACGCGGCCCTGGTTGCGGAAGGGCTCGCGCGTCACGGTCGGATAATAGATGAGCTGCTCCGAAACCATTTCGCCGAGAAGCTCGTCGTTCGGAAGCTCCTGCTCGATGCGCCCGGCGAAGGCGAGCTCGCGGATTTCGCGCACGCCATGCACCAGAATCACCTTCTCGAAGCGCGAATAGGCCTCGGGATCCTTGATGATCGACAGGAACGGCGCAAGGCCGGTGCCGGTGCCGAGCAGATAGAGGTTGCGGCCGTCGGCGAGATTGTCGATGACGAGCGTGCCGGTCGCCTTCTTGCCGATGAGAATGCGGTCGTCGGGCTTGACGTGCTGGAGCCGCGAGGTCAGCGGCCCGTTCTGCACCTTGATCGAGAAGAACTCGAGCTCGTCCTCGTAATTGGCGCTGGCGACGCTGTAGGCGCGCATCAGCGGCTTGCCCTCGACCTCAAGGCCGATCATGACGAATTCGCCGTTGCGGAAGCGAAAGCTCGGCTCGCGCGTGGTCTTGAAGCTGAAAAGCCGCTCCGTCCAGTGCCGGACTTCGAGAACCCGCTGTTCGCTGAACTTGCTCATCTTTCTTCCAATCGCCTGCCAGGCGTCGCCGGGCTGAAGCTTGTCAAGGCTCCGGTTTACAGGAGCGGCGCGCCGGCCGCCTGCGGCTTTTCGCCTCGCGCCGTCACAATTTCTTCGTCAGCGCCGGCGCCGCCTCGAACAGGTCGGCGACGAGGCCGAAGTCCGCGATCTGGAAGATCGGCGCCTCCTCGTCCTTGTTGATCGCGACGATCACCTTCGAATCCTTCATGCCGGCGAGGTGCTGGATCGCGCCCGAGACGCCGATCGCGACATAGATCTCCGGCGCGACGATCTTGCCGGTCTGGCCGACCTGATAGTCGTTTGGCGCATAGCCCGCGTCGACCGCGGCGCGGCTCGCGCCGACCGCCGCCTTCAGCCGGTCGGCGAGCGGGTCGATCACGGCGTGGAACTGTTCGGCCGAGCCGAGCGCCCGGCCGCCCGTGACGACGATCTTGGCGGAGGTGAGCTCCGGCCGCTCCGAGGCCGAAAGATCGGCCGAGACGAAGCTCGACAGCGCGGCGGCCGGGTCGGCGACCGCGGCGACGGGCTCGACCGCCGCCGCCCCGCCCTCGCGCGCGGCCTTGGGAAAGGCCGTGCCGCGCACGGTGGCGACGATCTTGTCGTCGAGGCTTTCGACCAGCGCGATCGCGGCTCCGGCGTAGGTCGGCCGGGTGAAGCGCCGCCCGCCCTCGACCGAGAGCACGTCCGAGATCTGCATCACGTCGAGCAGCGCCGCGACGCGCGGGGCGACGTCGCGCCCGAACGAGGTCGCGGGCGCGAAAAAGGCGTCATGGCCCGCCATCAGCGAGACGACGAGCGGGGCGAGCGCCTCGGGCAGGCCATGGGCGTAGGCGGGGTCGTCGGCGACATGGACTTTCGCCACGCCCTCGATCCGCGCCGCCGCCCCGGCGAGGGCGTCAAGGCCCGAGCCCGCCAGCAGCAGATGGGCCTCGCCGAGCTTTTGCGCCGCGCTGACGGCCGAAAGCGTCGCGTCCCTGACGCCTGCGCCGTCATGCTCGGCGAGAACGAGGACCTTCATGCGCCAACTCCCAGAGCTTTCAGCTTTTCGACGAGTTCGTCGACGTCCCTGACCCTGACGCCGGCCGGACGCGCCGGCGGCTCGGTCACGCTCAGCACCTTGAGGCGCGGCGCGGGGTCGACGCCATAGTCGGCCGGCGTCTTCGTGGCCAGCGGCTTCGCCTTCGCCTTCATGATGTTGGGCAGCGACGCATAGCGCGGCTCGTTGAGGCGAAGGTCGGTCGTGACGATCGCCGGCGCCTTGAGCCGCACCGTTTCGAGGCCGCCGTCGACCTCGCGCGTCACGACCACCTCCCCGCCCTCGCCGGCGACTTCGATCTTCGAGGCGAACGTCCCCTGCGGACGGCCGAGCAGCGCCGCGAGCATCTGGCCGGTCTGGCCGCAGTCGTCGTCGATCGCCTGCTTGCCGAGCAGGATCAGCCCCGGCTGCTCCTCCGTCGCGACCGCCTTCAAGATCTTGGCGACGGCGAGCGGCTCGAGCGCCGCGTCGGTCTGGACCAGAATCGCGCGGTCGGCGCCGAGCGCGAGCGCCGCGCGCAGCGTCTCCTGCGCCTTCGCCGGGCCGATCGAGACGGCGACGATCTCGCTCGCGACCTTCTTCTCCTTGAGGCGCGTCGCCTCCTCGACGGCGATCTCGTCGAAGGGGTTCATCGACATCTTGACGCTGGCGAGATCGACGCCCGAGCCGTCGGGCTTGACCCGGGGCTTCACATTATAGTCAAGCACGCGCTTGACCGCGACCAGAACCTTCATCGCAGCGGCTCCCTTCAGGGGCGCAGGCCGCCCGGCCCGCCCCGGTCAGGCGCGCTTTTGGCCCTGGCCGGGCGCGCCGCCCGTCGCGCCGCGCCCGAACGCAAAAATCCTCATGGTTCCTTGCCGTCTCGGGAGGCGCGCGTCAATGCGGCCCGCGCGGCCGTGACGCATTGACGCGCGGAACATGCTATGGGCCTCGCCGCGACGCCGCGCAAGCATGCCTGAACGGGAGATCGCCCGAAAGCCCGCGCGGGGCCGACAGGCGCGAAAGGAACAGCCCCATGAACGACACGGAGCGCGGCCCGTCTCCGCCGCCGGGCCTGCGCCGCACGGTCGGCCTCGTCGGGATCTTGAACCTGTCCTGGTTCGGCGTCGAATTTTTCGTGGCGCTCGCCATCGGCTCGGTGTCGCTGTTCGCCGACAGCGTGGATTTTCTCGAAGACGCCGCGATCAATGTCCTGATCTTCGCGGCGCTCGGCTGGAGCGCGCTGGCGCGGGCGCGCCTCGGCATGGCGCTCGCGGCGATCCTGCTCGTGCCGGCGGCGGCGACGCTGTGGGCCGCCTGGAGCAAGCTCGGGGCCTTCGTCGCGCCGGCCCCCGCGCCGCTGTCCCTGACCGGCGCGGGCGCGCTCGCCGTCAATCTGCTCTGCGCCGTCCTGCTCGCGCGCCATCGCCGCGCGCAGGGCAGCCTGACGCGCGCGGCCTATCTGTCGGCCCGCAACGACGCCTTCGCCAATGTCGCGATCATCGTCACGGGGCTCCTCACGGCCTTCGTCTGGCGCTCGGCCTGGCCCGACCTGATCGTCGGCCTCGCCATCGCGGCGCTCAACGCCGACGCCGCGCGCGAGGTGTTCGAGGCGGCGCGCGGCGAGCATGAGCGCGCGAGGGCCTGAGGCTCACAACCTGCCGGCGAGCGCGCGCAACTCGCCGAAGGCCGTCGCCGCCAGCGCCCGCCCCTGCGCCCGCGTGAGCCCCGCGTCATGCGCGCCGAGCCCTTCGAGAAAGCGCAGCGTCGCCGCCCCGCAGGCGTCGAGCGCCGGGCCGAGCCGCGCGATCGACGCGCCAAGCGCGTCGAACTCGCCCTGTAGCCCGGGATTGGCGGCAAAGCCCGGCCGCCGCCCTCCGGGCGCGAGCGAGCGGCGCTCATATTCAAAGGCGCTCTGGGCGAAGCTTTGCGCCAGACGCGCGTCGTCGACGCGAAGCCGCGCGAAGATCGAGCGCTTGACCGCGAGCGCCTCCCTCACCGCCTCAAGACCGCGCTCGCCCTGGCCGGTGACGCTCTCCCTGTCCTGCCGGCGCCGGTTCAGCGCCTGCGGGCGATAGGCGAGATCGCCGTAGCGCAGGGCCTCGACATAGGCCGCCCAGTCGCCGCAATAGCGACACGACTCGATCTCGCGCAGCGCCAGCGTCAGCGCGGCGCGCGAAAACAGCGCGGCGCTGACGTTGGGGATCGTGTTCTTCACGACGAGCGCCTGCGCCGTCTCCTGCGCGCCCGGCGCGCGATGGCCGACGAGCCATTTCTCGGCGTCGAGCGTGTCGGTGTAGAAGCGCGCGCTCGAGGCGAGCAGGTCGCCGCCGGGCCCGATCGTCTTCGAATCGCAATAGGCGAGCGCGAGCCCCGGCCGCGCGAAGCAGGCCGTCATCGTCTCAAGAAAGCGCGGCTCGGCGGCGTCGTCGCTTTCGGCGATCCAGACGAGGTCGCCGCGCGCGGCCCTGACCCCCTTCGCCCATTGCCGGAAGGGCGAGCCGCCGTTCTGCGCCGACGACAAAATGACGAAGGGAATGGCCGAGCGGTCGCGCCAGCGCTTCGCGACCGCAAGGCTGTCGTCGTCCGACGCGTCGTCGAGGAACAGGATTTCGTCGGGCGCGAGCGTCTGCGCCATGATCGAGCCGAGCCGCTCGTCGAGGAAGCGCGCGTGATTGTAGTTTGGAACCGCCACGCTGACGCTGCGGCGCGGCGTCTCGCGATAGGCGAGCGCCCAGCGCAGAAGGCCGGCGCAGCGCGCGGCCGCCGCCTCCCCCGCCCCGGCCTCGAGGGTCAGGAGCGCGAGCCCGGTCTCGCGGCAGGCGCGCGACAGCGCGGGGCCCGGCGCGCCCGACGACACGACGACGGCCTCAGGGTCATGGAACTTCAGCGCCCGCGCGGCGCGGTCGAGCGCGATCTCCTCAGGCAGGCCGGCGCGGGCGAGGCCCGCGAGGTCGAGCGCGGCCTCAAACCCCTCGGGCTCGGCCGAGGCGCCGCGCGCGAGCACATGCACGTCGAGCGCCGTCCATGCGGCGAGCGCTTTGCGCAGCGCCCGCGCCGCCGGCGCGCCCGCGGGGGCGACGATCATCACCCTGAAGGGCGCCGCGGGGCGCGGCGCGCCGGCGCGCCGCCACGGCAGGTCCTGGAAGGAGGCGGCCGGCGAGCCCGGCGGCGGCAGGATGCGGTGCGCCGAGCGCCAGCCGGCGCGCCCCTCGCGCGCGTAATGGGAGAAGGCCGCGCCAAGCGGCACGTCCGCCGCGCCGGCGTAAAATGTCGGATCAAAGCCCTCCTGCGGCCGCGCCCCGGCCGGCGCGCCATAGGCGAGGAAGGCCGGCAGCGGCTCAAGCCCGCTCTCGCGCAGCGTCGGTTCGCGCGCCAGAAACCAGGGCGCGTCGAACAGCGGCGAGGGCGAGCGCCCCTCCCGCGCGCCCGAGGCGACGAAATGCAGGAACGGGTCGAGCCCGGCGGCCTTCACGTCGGGATAGGCGGCGAGATACCAGGCCCGGTCGAAGAAGGGCGCCGGGGAGAGCCCCCGCGCGAGGCCGAAACGGATGAAATGGCCGAGCGGCGTCAGCCCTTCGAGGTCGCCGGCGAGCGCGCGGTAATGCGCCGCGTCGAAATAGGGCGAGGGGTCGAGCGCCGCGCCAAAGCGCAGATAGTCGAGGAGCGGATTGGCCGCGCGCCGCCGCGCGCCGCGCCGCCCGCGCGCGAACCAGTCTGGGTCGAACAGCAGATGCGGCCGGGCCCCGCGCGCCGCGCCGACGAGAAGATAATGAAGGCCCGGCGCGAGTCCGGTTTCGGCGCAGTCGGGGTTCTGCGCGCCGTACCAGGCTTCGTCGAAGACGCCGCTGCGGGCGATGAGCCGAAGGCTGCGGCGGCGGCGCAGCGCGCGCAGACGGTCTTTGAAGGCGGCCATGACACTCCGGTCGGGGGGCGGCGCGCGGCGCGGCGCGGCGCTGGTTGCGGCAATCATAGTTAACTAAACTTCGCCAAAAATTGCGGCGCGCACGATGAAAAGCGCGAGAGCGCCCGATTCTTGTGGCCAATCGGCTACACCTTCGCGCAATTGATCTGCGCGGCGGGGTTGCTGTAGTTTCACGCGGCGACCGATGATAAGTCTAGCCTCGCTTAGGATAGGTCGCAAATGCCCAATACTCTGGCGAAGGCCGCGCGCAATCTCATTCTTGGCGGAACGCTGCTTGCGCAGGCGGGCTGCTCTTCCTACCTCACCGGCGCCGGCCCTTCGACCGGCGACATCGAGGCGCAGTCGCAGTCGGCCACGCCCGGCGTGCCGCGCTATGAGATCGTCGACATCGACTCCCGCACCGTCGACGTGCTGCGCAAGCGCCGCAGCGCCAGCTTCCTCGCGCGTTTCGGCGACTATCGCCCCTCCGTCGAGCCGACCATCGGCGTCGGCGACACGGTCTCGGTGACCATCTGGGAGGCGGGCGCGGGCGGGCTGTTCTCCGCGCCGCTCTCAAGCGACCGTTTCAGCACCGGCTCGAAAAGCTCGACCATCCCCGACCAGGTCGTCGGCCGCGACGGGTCGATCAGCGTCCCCTACGCCGGCCGCGTCAGGGTCGTCGGCCGCACGCCGAAGCAGGTGCAGGCCGAACTCGAACAGGCGCTGACCGGCAAGGCGATCGAGCCGCAGACGCTCGTCAACGTGCCGAAGTCGGTTTCAAACAGCGTCACCGTGACCGGCGAAGTGGTCAATGGCGCGCGCGTGCCGCTCAGCGTGCGCGGCGACCGCGTGATGGACGTGATCGCCACCGCGGGCGGCGTGCGCGCGCCGGTCAACGAGACCTTCATCCAGCTCACCCGCGGACGCGAAACGGCGCGCGTCGCGATGAGCCGCGTCTCGACCGACGCGAGCGAAAACATCTACATGCGGCCAAACGACGTGCTGACCGTGGTGCGCGACCCGCAGACCTTCATCGCCTATGGCGCGACCGGCCGCAACGCCGAAATCCCCTTCGACGCCGACGGCATCAGCCTTGCCCAGGCGCTCGCCAAGGCCGGCGGCCTCAGCGACGGGCGCTCCGACCCCTCGGGCGTGTTCGTCTTCCGCTTCGAGCCCGAAAGCGTCGCGCGCGCGGTCGCGCCCGGAACGACCATCGCCGGGCCCGGCCGCATGACGCCGGTCGTCTACCGGCTCAATTTGCGCGATCCGGGCAGCCTGTTCCTGTCGCAGGCCTTCCGCATCGAAAGCCGCGACGTGCTCTATGTCTCCAACGCGCCGATCAACGACACGCGCAAGGTCATGGAGGTCGTCGGCCTCGTCACCGGCCCGGCGCTCGCCGGCCTCACCGCCTATTCGCTGATCGAGCGCTGAGGCCCGCGCGACCCCGCGCTGGCGCCGGCCGGCCGGCGTCGGTCCCTGCGCCGGCCCTTCGCGTCAGCCCTTCAGATGGTCGAGCAGGCGCCGGCCATATTTGGTCTTGCCGAGCGCGTTGGCGAGCTTCACGAACGCGCCTTCCGAGATCCACTCGTTGAAGAAGGCGATCTCTTCTGGCGCGGCGATGAGCTGGCCCTGGCGGTGTTGCAGCACGCGCACGAATTCGGCCGCCTCCATCAGCGAATCATGCGTGCCGGCGTCGAACCAGGCGAAGCCGCGCCCGAGCTTTTCGAGCCGCAGGCGCTTCTGCGCGATGTAGAGATTGTTGAGGTCGGTGATCTCGAGCTCGCCGCGCGCCGAAGGTTTGAGCGTGCGCGCGAGGTCGACGACGTCGGAGTCGTAGAAATAAACGCCGATCGCCGCCCAGTGCGATTTCGGCGTCTGCGGCTTCTCCTCGATCGAGAGCACCTCGCCGCGGTCGTTGAACTCGATCACGCCATAGCGCTCGGGCTCGTCGACGAAATAGCCGAACACGCTTGCGCCCGTCTGCGCGTTGGCCCGCTGCAGCGTCTCGGAGAGGCCGTGGCCGTGGATGATGTTGTCGCCGAGAATGAGGCACGACGGCGCGCCGGCGAGAAAATCGGCGCCGATCAGAAACGCCTGGGCGAGCCCGTCGGGCGAGGGCTGGACGGCGTAGTCGAGCTTCACCCCCCATTGCGAGCCGTCGCCGAGCAGCTTCCTGAACGCCGCCTGGTCCTGCGGCGTCGAGATGATGAGAATTTCGCGGATTCCGGCGAGCATCAGCGTCGACAGCGGATAATAGATCATCGGCTTGTCGTAGACCGGCAGAAGCTGCTTCGAGGTCACGAGCGTCAGCGGATGCAGCCGCGTGCCGGAGCCTCCGGCCAGAATGAGTCCCTTGCGCATTGTGCTCCCGCGCCGAGGCGCCTTTCGAGTGATCCCTGGGTCGGGCCTCAGCCCCTGGCGAGAAGCGCCGCGACCGTCGCGTCGACCTCCTCGCGCCAGTCCCGCGCGCAAAAGCCGAAGGTTTCGCGGAAGCGGCCGTTGTCGAGAACCGAATTGGCCGGGCGGCGCGCCGGGGTCGGATAATCGGCGGTCGCGATGGGGACGACCTGCGGGCGCCGGCCGCTCGCGTCCGCCTGCGCCGCGACGACGCGGTCTGCGAAGTCGCGCCAGCTGGTCTCGCCCGCCCCGGTGAAATGATAGACGCCGGACGGCGCCGCGCCCGCGGCGATCCGCGGCGCGATTTTCAGGATCGCCAGCGCCAGCTCGCGCGTCGAGGTCGGCGCGCCGCGCTGGTCGGCGACGACGCGCAGCTCGTCGCGCTCGCGCGCGAGCCGCATCATGGTTTTCAGGAAATTGCCGCCGAACTCGCCATAGACCCATGAGGCGCGCAGGATCGCGAAGCGCCCGCCGGCGGCCCTGACCATGGCCTCGCCCTCGGCCTTGGTCGCGCCATAGACGTTGACCGGGGCGACCGGATCGTCCTCGACATAGGCCGACGACTTCGAGCCGTCGAACACATAGTCGGTCGAGACATGGATCAGCGCGATCCCGCGCGCGGCGCAGGCCTCGGCGAGGCGCTTTGGCCCCAGCGCGTTGACGCGGCGCGCCGCCTCGACCTCCTTTTCGGCGAGGTCGACCTTGGTGTAGGCGGAGGCGTTGACGACGACGGCGGGCTTCGCCGCGTCGAGCGCGCGCGCGATCTCGTCCGCGTCGGCGACGTCGAGCTCGGCCCGGGTCAGCGCCGTGAAGGGCGCGCCGCTTGCGCGCAGCGCCCGCTGCAGGTCGAGGCCGAGCTGGCCGCCGGCTCCAAGAACGAGCGTCATATCACGCCGAGCCTCTCGCCGCCGTAGACGCGCGAACGGATGCGCTCCCACCAGCCGCGATTGGAAAGATACCATTCGACGGTGCGGCGCAGGCCCGATTCAAACGTCTCGCGCGGGCGCCAGCCGAGGTCGTCGCCGATCTTGCCCGGATCGATCGCGTAGCGCAGGTCATGGCCCGGCCTGTCGGACACGAATTCGATGAGGTTTTCGCGCGGGGCCAGCGCGGGGTCGGGGGCGAGCTCGTCGACGAGGGCGCAGACGCCGCGCACCACCTCGAGGTTGCTCTTCTCGTTATGGCCGCCGATGCAGTAGGATTCGCCGACCCGGCCGCGCGTCGCCACGCTCAGCAGGGCGCGCGCATGATCCTCGACATAAAGCCAGTCGCGCACATTGGCGCCGGCGCCGTAGACCGGCAGCTTCCTGCCCTCGAGCGCGTTGAGGATCATCAAAGGGATGAGTTTTTCGGGGAAGTGGTAGGGGCCGTAATTGTTGGAGCAGTTGCTCAGCACGGTCGGCAGGCCATAGGTGTGGCGCCAGGCCATGACGAGATGGTCGGACGCCGCTTTCGAGGCCGAATAGGGCGAAGTCGGCTGATAGGCCGTGGTCTCGCTGAAAAAGCCCTCCGGGCCGAGCGAGCCGAACACTTCGTCGGTCGAGATGTGGTGGAAGCGGAAGCTGTCGCGCCGCGCCTGCGGCAGGCCGCGCCAGTAGCCGAGCGCCGCCTGCAGCAGCGAGAAGGTGCCGACGACGTTGGTGCGGATGAATTCGCCGGGCCCGTCGATCGAGCGGTCGACATGGCTTTCGGCGGCGAGATGCATCACGACGTCGGGCGAGAATTCGTCGAACAGGGCGCGCATGACGTCGCCGTCGACGATGTCGGCGCGCTTGAAGCCGTAGCGCGCGTCGTTCGCCACGGGTTCGAGCGACTCGAGGCAGCCGGCGTAGGTCAGCTTGTCGACGACCAGCACGCGGTGCGGCGTCGAGCGGATGATCTCGCGCGTCACCGCCGAGCCGATGAAGCCCGCCCCGCCGGTGACGAGGATGCGTTTTTCGTCGCTCATTTCGCTTCCCGCTCATAGACGAAGGGCGAGACGAAGTCGCGCAGGCGCCCGAGCTTCGCGTCCTTGTCGGACAGGACCGCCTCGCGCGCGGCCTCGGGCCAGTCGACGGCGACGTCGGGGTCGTTCCAGATCAGCCCGCAATCGCTCTGCGGCGCGTAGAAATCATCGACCTTGTAGGCGACCTCGGTGTCGTCGACGAGGGTGCAGAAGGCGTGGGCGAAGCCCTGCGGAATAAAGAGCTGCTCGCCGCCGTCGGCCGTCAGCGTCTCGGCGACCCAGCGGCCGTAGAAGGGCGAGCCGCGGCGCAGGTCGAGCGCGACGTCGAACACGGCGCCGCGCAGCACGCGCACGAGCTTCGCCTGGGCGGCCGGCGGAAGCTGGAAATGCAGGCCGCGGATGGTGCCGGCCTTCGCCGAATAGGACTGGTTGTCCTGGATGAAATCCGCCGCGACGCCGGCGGCGGCGAAAGCGCGCTGATTGTAGGTTTCGCTGAAATAGCCGCGCGAATCCTGAAACCGGCGCGGCTTCAGCATGACCACGCCCGGCGCCGCTGTCGTCTTGACGTCCATGTCATCCCCTGCGCATTGACATCCGGCCCCGGCTTCGACGAGGCTTGCGGCCGCCCGCATTAAGGGTCAAACCCTTAAATTCCAACTCGATTTCGCCCTCGGGAGAGGACGCGCCGGAGCGCCGGCGGAAAGATCTGAACGAACGAGGCGCCCCGGCGCCCTCAATATGCCGGCCATTGAGCATATTCTGTGGCGCGCGTCCATGTCGGGCGCCCGCCGCCATGGCGCAGCGCGAGGACGCGGCCGCGACGATGCAGAAAAGGAGCCCCGCATGGATGTTTTCGCGGCCGAAGACGGCGTGAGGCGGCCGCCCGCGCGTCCGCTCGCCATCGCGGCGGCGGCGGTCCGGGCGATTCTCCTGCGCGACGTCCAGCTTCTCATGGGGGCGGCGGGCTTCGGCCTTCTGATCCTGATCGCCATGCCGGTCGGCCATCTGCTCGTCGTCGTGGCGATCTTCCGCCTGTTCAACCGGCTGCCGCCCGAAGGCACCGACCAGATCGTCTATTTCGGCCTTTCGATCCTGCCGTTCGTGATCTTCATCTATTTTTCGCGGCAGATCATGATGGCGCTCATCATCAACAAGCCGCTGCTTTACTTCAACCGGGTCAAGGTGTTCGACATTCTGATCGCGCGCGCGATTCTCGAGGTCGCCAACGCCGTCGTCGTGTTCCTGGTGATCCTTGCGGTGCTCAGCCTGTTCTCCACCGGCTTCGAGCCGCGCGACTGGCCGGGCGTCGTCTTCGCGACCGCCGGAACCATCTATCTGGCCTTCTGCGTCGGCGTCGCCGCGGCCCTCGTCGCGCAGATTTTCGCGCCTTTCGCGCTCATGTACAATCTGATGGCGCCGGTGTTCTGGGCCTCGTCCGGGATCATCTTCTTCCCGGCGGCCATGCCCCACCCCTATGACCGCTGGCTCGCCTGCAATCCGCTGCTGCAATGCGTCGAATGGCTACGCTCGGCCTATTACGAGAATTATCCCGACCGGCTGATCGACCTGCCCTATCTGTTCGGCCTCGCGACCTCGCTGCTCGCCGGCTCGCTCATCGCCGAACGCGTGGCGCGCCGCCGGCTGCGCTGAGCGGGCCCGTCACGCCCGCCGGCGCCCCACGACGAGATCCTGGAAATCATGGATCGCGCCCTCGACGTGGGCCTCAATCTCGAACCATCGCGTCCAGACCGCGTCGATCCAGCGCCGCCCCGCGAAGGCGACGCCGTAGCAGTAGCGGTCCGTCGTCAGATGCCCGTATTGCGGCGTGAAGTGGAAGCC
>NZ_JBGAHM010000059.1:0-12408 GCF_044226135.1 Methylocella sp.
AGTCCGCGTCGGCGAGGGCCGCCCGGCCGACGACGACGGCGGGGCCGCTGACCGGCCACGGGCCGGCGAGCGCGCGCAGACGCTCCGCGCGCGCGGCGTCCGCCGCGGCGAAGCCGAGCCGCAGCCCGGCGTGGCCGTAGAATTTGCCGAAGGAGCGCAGCGCCACGATGTTGCCAAGCCCGGGCCCGAGGCGCGGCAGGAGCGAGAGCCCGGGTTCGGCGTCGGCGAAGCTCTCGTCGACCACGAGCAGCCCGACCCGGGCCGCAAGCGCGATCAGGCGGTCTGGCGAAAACCGCCGCCCGTCGGGATTGTTGGGATTGACGACGACCGCGAGATCGGCCCCGGCGAGCGCCTCGGGCGAGGCTGCGTCCTCGACGCGCCAGCCGGCGCCCGCAAGCGCCGCCCGGTGCTCATTGTAGGTCGGGCCGAGCACGCGCGCGCAGCCTTGCGGCGCGAGACGGGAGCCGCGCGGCGCAAGGCGCGGAACGAGCTGGATCGCGGCCTGCGCGCCGGCGAGCGCGACCATCGGCGCGCAGGTTCCGTAAGCCGCCTGCGCCGTCGCCTCGAGCGCGTCGATTTCGGCTCCCGTGGGCAGGGCCGAGAAGGCGCGGGCCGGGATCTGGGGCAGGGGATAGGGCGCGGGGTTGATCCCGGTCGAGAGGTCGAGCCAGTCGCCCTCGCCATAGGCCGCGCGCGCCTCGTCGAGATCCCCGCCATGGTCGCGCATCGAGATCCTTTCAGGCCAGGGCGAGGAGGGCGAGGAGGGCGAGCGCGCCGCCCGCGAGCGCCGTCGCCCGGACGTAAAGCGCGAGCCCCCGCGCGAGCGTGCGCGCGTCGGGGTCCGGCGCGCCGGCGTTGAGCCAGGGCTCCGGCGCGACGCGGCCGGCGTAGGCGCGCGGCCCCGAAAGGCGCACGCCGAGCGCGCCGGCCATCGCCGCCTCGGGCCAGCCGGCGTTCGGCGATCTGTGGCGGCGCGCGTCGCGCAGCGTCACGCCGAGCGACGCTTTGGGGGCGGGCGAGGCGGCGGCGATCAGAAGCGCGGTCAGCCGCGCGGGCAGAAGATTGGCGAGATCGTCGAGCCGCGCCGCCGCCTTGCCGAACTCCTCGTGGCGCGGGGTGCGGTGGCCGATCATCGAATCGAGGGTGTTGACCGCCTTGTAGGCGGCGATCCCCGGCAGGCCGGCGAGCGCGCCCCAGAACAGCGGCGCGACGACCCCGTCGGAGGCGTTTTCGGCGAGGCTTTCGAGCGCCGCGCGCGCGAGTCCCGCGGCGTCGAGGCCTTCGGGGTCGCGGCCGACGATCATGGCCACCGCCGCGCGCGCCGCGGCGAGGTCGCCCGCGCCAAGCGGCCGCGCCACCGCCGCGACATGGGCGTGGAGCGAGCGCGCCGCAATGAGCGGAAAGGCGAGCGCGCCGCCGAGCAGCACGCCGGCGAGCCCGCCGGGCAGCGCCGCCTGCAGCGCGAGCGCCGGCAGCGCCGCCGCGGCGAGCGTGAGCGCGACGGCGAGGGCGCCCAGGGCGCGCCGCCCGAGCGCGCCGTCAGAGGCCCGGTTGAGCCTCCGGTCGAGCGCCGCGACGAGCCGCCCGAGCCAGCTCACGGGATGGCCGACCGCAGCATAGACGCGCGCCGGCCAGCCGAGCAGGACGTCGAGGCAGAGCGCCGCGAGCGTCATGGCCGCAAAGCTCATCGGCGCGGCTCCGGGCGCGGCCCGGGGCGCGGGGCGCGCAGGGTCATGCGACGCTGAGGGGTCGGGCGCAAACCGCCATCCGGGGTTCGAGAACGGCCGAGCCGTTTCGCTCGCCAGGCGCGCGGATCCTGCCGCCGCCGCGCGCGCCGCGTCAAGCCGCGTCAAGCCGCGCCCGCGCGCCGTTCAGTCGGCGAAGGCGAGGCGTTCGATCTGGACGACGGCGGCTTTTTCGAGCCCAACGAGCGTCTCGCACCGCACGCGCCGCGGCCCGATCAGGATCATCAGCCCTTCGACCTGCGCGGTGATCAGCGCGGCGCGAAGGTCGACGCTCTCGCGCGGCAGGTCCGGGCGCGCGCGCTCGATCATCGAGGCGATCCAGGCCCGCATCTTCGCATAGAAGGCGCCGAGCATCTTCGAGACGGAGGCCGAATGATTGGCCATCGCCCACATCTCCATGAGGAGGTTGACGGTGCGCTCGCGCTTGTTCTCGCGGATCATGAACTCGATGGAGAAGATGAAGATGTCGCGGCTGTCGGTCAGGCGCGCGGGCACGCGCTTGCGGAAGCGGTCGTCCCAGCGGTCGAAGATGAAATGGGCGAGGTCGACCAGAAGGTCGTCCTTCGAGGGGTAATAATAATTGACGTTGCCGACCGCGATTCCGGCGCCCCTGGCGATGTTGCGGTAGGACAGCTCCGAAAACCCCCTGGCCACGAGGATGTCTTTCGCCGCGGTCAGGATCGTGGCGGCGCGCTCGCTTCCCTTGAGGGTCGGCGGGCGGACGATCTGCTCCACTGAAGTCACCCGCCGCCTGAGCCCGACATCGCCGGATAGTGGGCGCGAAAGGCCGCGCTGTCACGCATAATCGTACGATCATACGAAAATTCGGCGCGGCGCCGGGCGGGCGGCCCGGGCTGTCGCCGGCGCGGAGCCGGGAGCCGGGGCGGCTTGCGTGTTTCGTCGCCGCGAGCGTGGGCGGGGCCGAAGGATTTGTGCGTCGCGGCGGAAACGGGGCGGATTTTTTAGGCGCCGCACGCTCATCATTTCCGCCGTAAAATGTCCTAAACTGCATGCTTATTGGCGCGTCTGGGACGACCGTCCTATTTACGGCTGCTCCAAAGGTGGTATGGTCTGCGGCATCGGGACACGGGTCATCGGCGGAGGCTGGGCATGGGCGCTGAAAGCGGCGAGGTCATTGTGCGCGGGGCGTGCCCGCATGACTGTCCGGACACCTGCGCCTTCGAATATCACGTGAAGGACGGCCGGCTGGTCGACGTCACGGGCGACCCGAACCACCCGGTGACGCAGGGGCGTCTCTGCGTCAAGCTCAAGGATTTCGCGGGCCGTCACTACCACCCGGACCGCGTCCTGACGCCGCTGAGGCGGGTCGGGCCCAAGGGATCCGGCCAGTTCGAGCCGATCGGCTGGGACGAGGCGCTCTCGACGATCCGCGACAGATGGAACGCGATCATCGCCGACCATGGCGCGCAGGCGATCATGCCGCACGCCTATCTCGGCCATCAGGGCACGCTGAACGGGCTGACCTCGGGCGACGCCTTCTTCAACCGGCTGGGCTCGACGGTCGCCGAGAAGACCTATTGCGAAAGCGGCTCTTCGACCGCCTGGATCATGACCGTCGGCCCGAGCGGCGGGCTCGACATCGAAAGCTTCGTCCACGCGAAATACGTCATCGTGTGGGGCATGAACATGACCAGCACCAACGCCCATGGCTGGCCGTTCATCGTCAAGGCGCGGCAGAACGGCGCCAAGGTCGTGGTGATCGATCCGGTCAGGACCCGCACGGCGGAGGCCGCCGACTGGCATGTCGCGATCAGGCCCGGCACGGACGGCGCGCTGGCGCTCGCCATGATGCACGTCATCATCGCCGAAGACCTCGTCGACCACGACTATGTCGAGAACTACACGCTGGGCTTCGAGGAGCTCAAGGCGCGCGTCGCGCTCTATCCGCCCGAGCGCGCCGCCGGGATCACCGGCGTGCCGGCCGAGGACATCGTCAGGCTGGCGCGCGAATATGCGACGACGCAGCCCTCCGCGATCCGCGAGGGCGTCGCCATCGAGCGCAGCCGCGGCGGCGGCCAGGCGGTGCGCGCCATCACCTGCCTGCCGGCGCTGACCGGCGCGTGGCGCCATGTCGGCGGCGGCGCCATGGAGATGCCGATCTGGGAGTTCCCGACCAATTTCGAGAAGATCTGCCGGCCCGACTGGATCCGCCCCGGCACGCGCGTCGTCAACGAGCTCGACCTCGGCGCGGCGCTGACCGGCGAGCTTGCGCTCGACCCGCCGATCAAGTCGCTGTTCGTCTACAACTCCAACCCGATGAGCCAGGCGCCGGCGCAGGCCAAGATCGCGAAGGGGCTCGCGCGCGAGGACCTGTTCACGGTGGTCAGCGAGCTGTTCGTCACCGACACCGCCAAATACGCCGACGTCATCCTGCCGGCGACGATGCAGGCCGAGCAGCTCGACATCATGGTCACCTGGGGCCATCTCTACATCACCCTCAACATGCCGGCGATCGAGGCGCCGCCCGAATGCGCGCCCAACGTCGAGATGTTCCGCCGCCTCGCGAGGACGATGGGCTTCAACGACGACTACTGGTCGCGCAGCGACTGGGAGATGCTGCAGGATTTCTACGACTGGGACTCGCCGGCGCTGAAGGGCGTCACGCTCGACACGCTGAAGGAGACCGGCTGGGCGCGCATCAACGTCGGCCTGCCGCATGAGCGGGCGCCGCACGCCGAGGGCAACTTCAAGACGCCCTCCGGCAAATGCGAGTTCAAGTCGAGCGTCGCCGAGAATTTCGTCGTGCCCGTGTGGCGCTCCATGTATGAGGGCATGCAGCCGGGCGAGCCGATCGACCCGCTGCCCGACTACGTTCCGCCGTTCGAGTCGCCCGAAACCGACCCGGAGCTCGCCAGCCGCTATCCGCTGTCGATCGTCTCGCCAAAGCCGCACGCCTTCCTCAACTCGCAATACGCCAACGAGGAGAAGAACCAGAGGCGGCAGGGCGAGCAGACCGTGTTCATCCATCCGCGCGACGCCGCGGCGCGCGAAATCGTCACCGGCTCGGTGGTGCGCGTGTTCAACGACCGCGGCTCGTTCGACGGCCGCGCCGAGATCGTCGACACGCTCATGCCCGGCCTCGTGATGACCAACCTCGGCCACTGGCCGAGCTTCACCAGATCGGGCGCCGCCGTGAACGCGATCAGCTCCGACCAGCACTGCGGCCTGGGCAAGGCCGGAACCTATTCCGACAATCTGGTCGAAGTCGTCCGCGTCGCCGCCTGAGCGCCATGTCGCGGCGCGGCTCCGGGCCGCGTCGTCGCGCCAAGAAACGAACGTCTCAGGGATAGCGCGTGCGATGCCCCATGTCGTCACTGAAAACTGCCAGGACTGCCGCTTCACCGACTGCGTGACGGCGTGCCCCGTCGCCTGTTTCCACGGCGACGGCGAGCGGCTCTACATCGACGCCAAAGCCTGCATCGATTGCGGCGCCTGCATTCCGCGCTGCCCGGTCCGCGCGATCAAGGAGGACTTCGACCTGTCCGCCGACGAGGAGGAATGGGCGCAGATCAACGCCTTGCGCGCGCCCGGCCTGCCGGTCGTGCGCGCCAAGGAGGCTCCGCTCCCGGGCGCCGAGGGCCGGCGCGCCGCGCTCGGCCTCAACTGAGCGCCGCGCCATGAAACGCGCGCCATGAAACGCGCGTCATGAAAAGCGCGCCGATGAGCGAAGGGCAGGGTCTCAGGATCGCCGTCGTCGGGAGCGGGCCGGCCGGCTTTTACGCCGCCGAGGCCCTGCTCGCGGCGGGCGCCGAGGTCGACGTCGTCGAGCGTCTGCCGACGCCTTTCGGCCTCGTCCGCTTCGGCGTCGCGCCCGACCATCCGAAGATCAAGCAGGTCTGCCAGACCTTTACGGAGATCGCGGGCCATGAGCGCTTCGCCTTCTTCGGCAACGCGACGCTTGGACGCGACGTGACGCTGGCCGAGCTGCGCGCGCTTTATGACGCGGTGGTGGTGGCGAGCGGCGCGTCGCGCGACCGCCGCCTCGGCGTTCCGGGCGAGGATCTGCCGGGCAGCTGGTCGGCCACGGACTTCGTCTCCTGGTACAACGGCCACCCGGACTTCCGGGACCGGGTCTTCGACCTTTCGGGCGAGGCGGCGGTGGTGCTCGGCCAGGGCAATGTCGCGATCGACGTCTGCCGCATGCTCGCAACATCGCCCGACGCATTGCGCCGGACCGACATCTGCGCCCATGCGCTCGAGCAGCTGGCCGAAAGCCGCATCCGCGAGATCCATCTTGTCGGGCGGCGCGGCCCGGCGCAGGCGAAATGGACGGCGAAGGAGCTGCGCGAGCTTGGCGCGCTGCCCGAGGCCGACCTCGTCCATGATCCCGACGATCTCGCGCTCGGCGCGGCCTGCGCGGCCGAACTCGCCGATCCGCGCGGCGCGCGGGCGGCGCAAAGCCTCAGGATCCTGCGCGCGTCGCCGTCGGGCGCGCGGACGCGGCCGAAGGCGATCCATCTGCGCTTCAATCTCCGCCCCCGCGCGTTCGAGGGCGAGGCCAAAGTGGAGCGCGCGCTGTTCGACCGCTGCCGGCTCTCCGGCGCGCCCTTCGCGCAGACGGCCGAGCCGACCGGGGAGACGGTCGCGATCGAGGCGGGCGTGGCGTTCCGCAGCGTCGGCTATCGCGCCGCGCCGGTCGACGGCGCGCCTTTCGACGCCCGTTCCGGCGCGATCCCGCATGAGCGCGGGCGCGTGCGTGACGGGGACGCGCCGGCGCGCGGCCTCTATGTCGCGGGCTGGATCAAGCGCGGCCCCTCGGGCGTGATCGGCGACAACCGCGCCTGCAGCCTCGAAACCGTGGAGACGCTGCTCGCCGACTTTGCCGGCGCGCCCTCGTCCGCGCCCGGCCGCGACGGCCTGCGCGCCCTCTTCGCCGGACGCGGCGTGAGAACCGTCGATTTTCGCGCCTGGACGCGCATCGACGAAGCCGAACGCCGCGCCGGCGCCGCGATCGGCAAACCGCGCGAAAAGCTCACCTCCGTCGAAGCCATGCTCGAAGCCGCGGCGAACGGCCAGCCGGCCCCGGCCTGACGCGCCTGCGGACGTTCCGTGACGCGTCCGTGCGGAAGGCGGCGCGTCCGGGACGGGCCGATGGAAAAGCCGGCGCCGCGCGACGCTTGCGGACGGGACGCGGGCTTCGATAATAAGGCGCAGGCGGCAGGCGCCGTCCGTTGGCGGAAGGCCGCAAGGCGAGGCTTTCCCCGCGGCTTTTCCTAAGGCTTTCCCAATGTATGATCTCGTCGCCGGCGCGCTCCGGCTCCTGTCCGGCGCGCTCCGGCTCCTGTCCGGCGCGGTCTCGAGCCTCATTCTCCCCGACGGGACGATGCGTTTCTCGATCTTTCAGGCCATGGCGACGATCGTGCTGATCGTCGCCTTCATCCTGCTCGCCGTCTATCTGCCCGTGCTCGTCCGCCGCCTGCGCGGCGAGCCGGACGACGAATAGGGCGAACGACGCGAAACGGCCGCGACGCCGCGCCAGCCGGTCGCGGCCGGCGTCAAAAGACGGCGGGCACGACGTTGCGCGCGACGGGGTCCGCGACGTAGTCGTCCGGCTGTTTCTGCCGCTTGCCCAGCTTCGGCTCCTCATGCCTGATTTTCGTGTAGGGAATCGACGCGAGAAGATGGGAGATGCAGTTGACGCGCGCCGCCTTCTTGTCGTTGGAGTCGACGATCCACCACGGAGCGTGCGGCGTGTCGGTCAGCGTCAGCATCTCGTCATAGGCTTTCGTGTAGTCCCACCAGCGCCGGTAGGATTCAAGGTCCATCGGCGACAGTTTCCACTGGCGCACGGGGTCTTCGATGCGCTTGACGAACCGGCGCTCCTGCTCGTCCTCGCTCACGGTCAGAAAATATTTCAGCAGCGTGACGCCGGATTCGACCAGCAGGCTTTCAAGATGGGGAATGACCTCCAGGAACCGCAGCGCGGCCTGCTCCGAGCAGAAGCCCATGACGCGCTCGACGCCCGGCCTGTTGTACCAGCTGCGGTCGAAGATCACGATCTCGCCGGCCGCGGGCAGCTTCTCGATATAGCGCTGCATGTAGATCTGCGACTTCTGGCGGTCGGACGGCGCCGGAAGCGCCTCGACGCGGAACACCCGCGGGCTGACCCGTTCGGTGAGGCGCTTGATGAGCCCGCCCTTGCCGGCCGCGTCGCGCCCCTCGAAGATGACGACGATGCGGGCGCCGGACGCCTTCACCCACGCCTGCAGATGGGCGATCTCGACCTGAAGCCGGGCGAGCTCCCTTTCATAGGCCCTGCCGCGGGCTTTCTTCGTTTCGCCCCCGCCGGACGTCGTCAGCTCCCCGGCGCTCCCGGTCTTCTTGTGCCCTTTGCTCATGGCGTCCTCCCTTCATTGTTCTTTGTTTCGAAGGCGCGCAGGGCGTCGTCGAGGTCTTCAAAGATCATGTCGCGGCCGATCGCGGCGATCACCCCCGCGCGGTCGAGCAGGCTGTGCACATTGGCGTGCAGCTCGGCGAGGCCGAGGGCGACGCCGCGCCCGGCGAGTTCGGCGCGCGCCTCATGGAGCATGGCCGCCGCCGTCGAGTCGACCTGGGTGACGGCGCTGGCGTCGATCAGCAGCCAGCGGGCGTCCGGGAGCGCCGCGTCGGCGACGGCGAGCAGGCGGGCGTGCTCATGGTCGGCGTTGAAGAACAGAAGATCGCCCTGGATCAGCACGATCGTCATGCCCGGAACGCCGCGCGCGTCGGCGCGCCGGTGCAGCTTGTAGAATCCCTCACGGCCCGGAACGCGCCCGAGCAGCGCGTCGCGCGGATACATCATCTTGTGCAGCAGATAGGCGAAGGTCGCGCCGATGGCGACCAGCACCCCGCTCAGAACGCCAAGGCTGATCGGCGCGAACAGCGCGATCAGGGCGAAGGCGAATTCGACGCGGCTGATGCGCCAGATGTCGCGCAGCGCCGCGACGTCGATGAGGCTGAGGGCGGCGGCGATCAGGATGGCGCCGAGCGCCGGGATCGGCAGGATGGCGAGCGCCGGCTGCAGATAGACGATGACGAAGAGCAGCGCCGCGGCGGCGACGGCGCCGGCGAGCTGGGAGCGGCCGCCGGCGCTGGCGTTGACCGCCGTGCGCGAATCGGAGGCGGTGACCGGGAACGCCAAGAACAGTCCGGCGGCGACATTGGCGGCGCCGAAGCCGATCATCTCCCGGTCGGCGTCGACCGGATAGCCGCCGCGCTCGCCGAAGCTGCGCGCGGTCACGACGCCTGCGGCGAAGCTGACGAGGAAAATCGCCGCGGCGCCAAGAAGGATCTGGTCCACGCCGGCGCTGGCGGCGCGCGGAAACGACAGCGCCGGGAGGCTTGAGGGAATGTCGCCGACCACGGCGATCCCGTGACCCCGCAGATCGAGCAGCGCGGACAGGGCGACGGACAGCGCCACCACCACGACCGGGCCGGGGACAGGCAGGCGAAAGGCCTGCGTCGCCTGCTGCGCGCCGAACATGGCGAGCGCCAGCGCCAGAGAGGGCCAGTGAATCTGCCCGGCCTTGCGGATGAGCTCGACGACGGGCGGAATCAGACCGTCCGCCTCGATCTCGACGCCCGTGACGCGCTTGAGCTGCCCGACCAGAATCGACAGCGAGATGCCGGCGAAGAAGCCGAGCAGGATCGGCCGCGAGAGAAAGGTCGAGAGCACGCCGAGACCGAGCAGGCGGGCCGCGAAATAATATCCGCCGACGACGAGGGCGAGCGTCGCCGCCGCCGGGACCCGGTCGGCGGCGGCGAGCGCCGGCATGGCGCCGAGCGCCGCGGCCAGAACGGTGATGGTCGCGGCGTCGGGGCCGACAATCAGCTGGCGCGACGGGCCGAAGACCGCATAGGCGACGAGCGGCGCGATGGAGGCGTAAAGCCCGACCTCCGGCGGCAGGCCGGCGATCGCCGGATAGGCGATCGCGCTCGGCAGTCCGACCGCCGCGATGGCGAGGCCCGCCGCGACGTCGGTCGCGATCCAGCGCGGCCGGTAGCCGGCGAAGCTCGCGAACAGCTTTCTGGCGGGAGCGTCGTCATGCGGCACGGGTCAGTCTCCGTCGCCATGGGGCGCAGGGCGGAGCCGCGCAAAAAAGCCCGCCGGTCGAGGGTTCCGGTCAGCCGGCGGATGCGGAGCGCCGGGGCGACGAAGCGACCCTCAAGATCCGCCGCGACGCGCAAGGTCCGCCGGTCCTTTCCCTGTTCGCCCTTTTTTCCGGACAATGCCACATTTGCGGTCATATGGAAAAGCGCGGCCGCGACGGAGCAAACCGTAACGCCATGCCGGCTCCGGCGCGCGCAAGGGCGCGTAAAATATCGGCGGGTTTCGAGCGGCCCATCCTGTCCGCCGGCGTGTAGGGAACGACGGCCGAACGATGTTGAGCGCGAGACGTCCTGGCGGGCGTTGGCGCGGCGGGCGTCGGCGCGCGGCGCCTCACGAAACCGGCTGGAAATCCCGATGTCGCCGGTTTAAGACGAGATGCGGCGGGGGGCCGCGGTCACTTTGGGAATGCTTCGGCGCCGGAGTCATCCTGCAACATGCGCCTGTCGTTTCTTCCAAACCCAGGTCGTCCGTCTCGCGTGACTTTCGCCGCGTGCGGCCTCTCCGGCGCCGCGTGAAAGGCGCCGCCGTATTGACGGACGCGCCGCGACGACCGTCGAAAACGCTTTTCGATCAGACGCCTGCAATAATGGAAAACAGATCATGAAGTCAGGAAACGCTCTTTTGACGTCCGCGCTCGCCGGACTCTCGATGTGCGCCGGCGCGCTTTACGCGCCCGTGGCGCAGGCGCAGATCACCTATGACGTCACCAAGGTGACCTGCGAAGACTATCTCGCCATGCCGCCGCAGGTTTCGCATGATTTTTCGGCCTGGATGAGCGGCTGGTTCAACCAGAAGAGCAACAACGCCGTCATCAATTTTGACGGCTTTGCGCAGAACGTCGAGAACGTCAAGAAGTGGTGCGGGACGAACCCGAAGGCCTCGGTGTTCGACGGCCTCACGCGCGCCGCGGCGAACGCCAAACAGGGCGTCGGCGGCCCGCTCGACGTCGACATGTCGCTCATCACCTGCAGGCAGTTCAAGGACCTCGACGACGACAGGCGCTCCACCGCGCAGTCGTGGCTGAGCGGCTATTTCAACGGCGGCAAGAACATCACCAAGATCGACCCGCGTTACGTCGAGCGCAACACCAAGGTCGTCACCAAATATTGCCTTTCCCACATGAACGCCAAGCTGATGACGGTCATCGAGAAGAAGGCCAAATAGGCTTCGCGGACCGTCGGCCGCCTTGCGGCGAGATCGGGAAGGCGGCCGGCGGGCCGCCTTTTTACGTTGTCCCGGCGCCGATCGCGACCGGCCTGCTCCGGCGCTTCGGCGCGCCGTCCGAAAGCCTCAGGCCCAGCTCAGGAAGAACCCGATGTCGCCGGGCATGCCGTGCGGCCATTCGATGACCATCGCCTTGAGCCTGTAATGGCTGGGTTTCAGATGGTCGCGCCACAGCTCATAGGCCTGCCTCGGACGTCCGGTCAGCGTGTCGGGCCAGCCCTCCTCCGCGTAATTGACGGCGCGTCCCCTGTCCGTGCACAGGCTGTTGGGGAAGCGCATGACCATGATCTCGGTCTCGCCCCGCTCCGCCGCAAGGCGCATCTTGGACTGCAGCCCGGCCACGATCTCGCGGAGCTTTTCCGGGGTGAGGTCGATCGGCTCGCGCAGCGTCTTTTCAAGTTCGGCGCGCGCCTTCTCGGCGCGGTCCATGACGGCGAAATCCTTCGCCGCCCTGGCGCGCTCGACCTCCGCCATATAGGCCTTGAGGTCTTCGGCCGTCATGAAGGCCTCGTCGCCGAGCGCGGCGCCGGGAGCGGCTGGCTTGTCGGTCATCTCGTCACCCCTTGTTCGATCCGGCCTCGCCGTTGGGCGGACGCGCTCACGCGGCGGGCGGCGAAGCTTCTTTCGGCCTCGCGCCGGGACGCAGTTTTTCGCGCAGGCCCTGGAACAGCACATACAGCGGCGGGATCACGAAGATGCCGAGGAACGAGGCCGCGATCATGCCGCCGAACACGGGCGCGCCCACGTTGCGCCGCGCCATCTGCGACGCGCCGGTCGCCACCACCAGCGGATAGAGGCCGAGGATGAAGGCGAGCGAGGTCATCATCACCGGGCGGAAGCGCAGGCGCGAGCCCTCGGTCGCCGCCCTGAGCAGGTCGACGCCGCGCTCGCGCTGCTCCTTGGCGAACTCGACGATGAGGATGCCGTTCTTCGCCGCCAGGCCGATCAGCACGATCATGCCGATCTGGGCGTAGAGGTCGAGCGTCAGCCGCCCGATCAGGATCGCCGCGAAGGCCCCGACCATGCCGACCGTGACGGAGAGCAGGACGGGGACGGGAATCGACCAGCTCTCATAGAGCGCCACGAGGAACAGGAAGGCGAACAGCACGGCGAAGGCGAGGATGATCCCGGTCTTGCCTTCCGCCCGCTTCTCCTGGAACGAGGTGTCTGTCCAGGCGCCCGCAAAGCCGCCCGGCAGGGTTTTCGCCGCGACCTCGTCCATGGCCGCGAGCGCCTGCCCCGAGGAGACGCCCGGCGCCGGCGCGCCCTGCACGGTCACCGCGCGCTTGTTGTTGTAGCGGATCAGCGCCGGCGGGCCGACGTCGGCCC
>NZ_JBGAHM010000009.1:0-105517 GCF_044226135.1 Methylocella sp.
GGTCTGCAGCCGGTCGGCGGGATCTGGCCGCAGCATGGCGTCGAGCGCCGGCCGCAGCCGCGCGTCGACCCCGGAGAGATCCGGAAGACGCTGGCGCTTCTCGATCATCTCGACCTGCGTCCCGCCCATGTCGAGCGCTTCGCCGCGCAGCGCCTCGGCGAGCACCAGGCCGAGGCTGTAGATGTCGGACCGCGGCCCGACCTCGCCGCCATAAAGGCCGACCTGCTCGGGCGACACATAATTGAGCTTGCCGGCGAAGCCGACGTCGATCAGCGTCGTGCCGGCCTCGGTCGAGCGGGCGATGCCGAAATCGATGATCTTGGCCTCGTCGACGTCGCCGCGCTGGAGGATGACGTTGTCAGGCGAGACGTCGCGATGCACGATGTCGCGCCGGTGCGCCGCCCCGAGCCCGCCCGCGAGCCGGATCGCAAGGCGCCGGACCTCGGCCGGCGGCAGCGGGCCGCGCCGCAGCGCCTGCGACAGCGGCTCGCCCTCGACGAACTCCATGGCGAGATAGGCGCGGCCGACCGCGGGATCGACCGAGAACAGGAAATAGCGGATGATCGCCTCGTGATGCAGGCGATGCAGCTTCGAGGCTTCGGAGCGAAACAGCGCCAGCGCCAGCTCGTTCTCGGCGAGATCGGCCCTGATCACCTTGATCGCGACGGGATCGCCCGTCTGGATGGCGTGGCCCCGGTAAACCTCGCCCATGCCGCCGCGCGCGAGCAGCGCGTCGATTTCATAGACGCCGTTGAGCTGCTGTCCCGGGCGCAGGATCGCCGCGCCCGCAAGCTCGTCGTGGTTTGATCCGTGAGCCACGATCCGCGACCTGTGAAAAGCGTTGGGCGCCGCGGCGCGCCGGTTATTTCACGCCGAGAAGTTCGACGTCGAACAGGAGCGTCGCGTTCGGCGGAATCACCCCGCCCGCTCCCCTCGCGCCATAGGCGAGCTGCGGCGGGATGACGAGCGTGCGTTTGCCGCCGACCTTCATGCCGGCGACGCCTTCGTCCCAGCCCGGAATGACTTCGCCTGCCCCGAGCCTGAAGGTGAAGGGCTCGTTGCGGTCGACGGAGGAGTCGAATTTCGCGCCCTTCGCGCCGTCCTTGTAGAGCCAGCCCGTGTAATGGACCGAGACCGCCTTGCCGGGCGTCGCCTCGGCCCCCGCCCCGACCGTCGTCTCGGAGACGCGCAGGCCGGATTTCATGGTCGTCTCGGCGGCGAGCGCCGGCGCCGCGGCGGCCGCGAGCGAGGCGCCAAGGAGCGCGGCGCGCGAGGCGCGCGCGCCGGGAAGCAGTCTGCGAAGGAAATCGGCGGCCATGGAAGCCCTTTCAGCTTTGCGACGTCGCCCGACTTATCACATTCCGGCGCCCGCGCCGCCAGCGGATTTCCCCGTCAGGAACAGCGTGAACAGGGAGGGATCGGGCAGGCCCGAGAGCGCCATGGCGAGCGGACGGAAATCCGCGCCGCCGCGCGTATGCCAAAAACTCGCCGCGCCATAGGTCCGCGCCCAGTCGGCGCGGCGCAAAGAGGCGAACAGCCGCTCGGGCGGCGTGTCGTCGAGCGGCGCCATGAGCCCGCCGCGCAGCGCCAGAGCCGGCGCCCGCGCCGCGACGAGGGGCGCGAGCTTCGGCCGGGGCAGCGCGGCGAGCGCGGCGAGCGCCGCCTCGAACGGCGCGCCGGGCGCGAGCGTGCCGAGCAGCAGCTCCTCGGCGGCCTTGAGAAACGCCTCCTGGTCGACGAGCTCAGGAGGCGCAATCCCCTCCGCCCCTTCGGCCATGGCGAAGGCCAGAAGCGGAAAATAGCGCCCGTTCATGTCGATCGAAGGGGCCATGACGCCAAGCGCCGGCGCGCCGCAGATCTCGCCGCCGAGCCAGAAGCGCCAGAGCGGCGCGGCGAGAAAGGCGGAGCGCCAGCCCCTGTCGAGCGCGAGCCGGCTCGCGGCGACGCCCGCATGCAGCCACGGTTCAAGCGCCGCGATGAACGGGCGCGGCGCGTCATGCGCCACATAGTCGGGCCGCGCGGCGATCTTGCCGAACAGGCCCATGCGCAGGGGGGCGGCGCGCGTCACAGATCGGCCGGGCAGCGGAAGTCGCGCAGCGCCGGCAGCGTGAAGGGATTGAGCGTGGTGCCCGCGCGAATCCGGTATTGCAGCTCGCGGCCGCCGACGATGTAGCTCAGCGTCAGCTCGTCGCCGCGCGCCACCGGCGCGCCGGCCTCGATGAGCCGGAACAGCGCCCAGGGGCCGCGCCGCTCGAGACTTGAGGGCTGCGCGCCCGGCGTGTCGGGCGTCACGATCACGGCCGCCCGGTTCGCGCCCGCGCCCGGCCATTGCGCGACGACGGGCGCTGAGGCGCCGGCCGGGCTGACGATGGGCGTGCCGTTGAGGTCCATCTTGACGCCGACGCCGGCCGGCGCGGGGGCCGGGGCCGCCTGCGCCGTTCCGGCCGCGGCCGGCTGCGCCGCGGGCGCCAGCGCCGGCGGGAGCGGCGCGGGCGGCGGCGTGACGGTCAGGGTCAGCGCCGGCATGAGACCCCCTTGAGAAAAGAACGCCTCCCTGATCTGCTGCGCGCGCTGGAACTCCTTCAGCGTGGCGTTGGACGAGGCCAGCGCCCGCCCGACGCTGCTTTCGGGCCGGAACGCCCAGGCGGGTTTCGAGGTGTCGACATATTTGGCGAGCTCGGCCGAAAAGAACCGGTCGAGAATCCCCTGCGCGCCGAACAGCCGGCCGAAATCGGACAGCGCCGCCTCCCGGTCCGATCTGGCGAAGGGATAGCGGTTCGAAACGATCTGCTGGCAGATGTTGGTGACGTTCTCGCGCAGCGACCGGTTCAACTGCGCGCGAAAGCTGTTGGTCAGGTCGCCGTCGACGTCGGTCGCGGCCTGTTGCAGCATGGTCGAGAAGGGCGTGGGCAGAAGATTGGCGTTGCCGCGCAGCGCCGCGACCTGCGCCGCGATCTGGGCGTTGGCCTGCGCCGCCTGCGCCGGATCGCCGGCGAGCCGCAGATTGCGGTGGATCTCGGCGAGATTGCCGATGATCACGTCGATCGGCTGGCGCGCCGGATCGCCGTCGACGAGCACATGATAGGGCTTGAACGCCTGTTCGATCTCGGCGCCCGGCGCGGCGCGGTTCTGGAACAGCACGGCGTCCCTGTCTTTCGCCTCCCTGTCCTTGGCGTCCTTGTCCCTGGCGTCCCTGTCTTTCGCTCCAGCGTCGGCGAAGCCCGGCCGCTCGCGCGTCAGCGCGGTTTCGTCGCGCACTGACTGCACGATCTGCTTCAGCGGCGAGGTCGGCGCGGCGACCGCCGCCAGCGTGGCGTATTTGGGCTTGTCGGCGAGCAGGCGCTTCAGCTTGAGTTTGGCCAGCGCGCCGCGCCAGGCGGCGATGAAGTCGCGCGAATAAAGCGCCAGCAGATCGTCGTTGAGGCTTTTGTACTGGTCCTCCACCGCCGCCTGCGCCCCGGCCTCGCCGAGCGCCCAGCGGTCGGCCTTCAGCCGGTCGGCGATCTGCGGCAGCTCGGGGAGAAACAGGCGATGAAAGCCCGCGTATGTATAAAAGGCGGGGATCGTGACCGTGTCGAGCGGCGCGCCCTGAAGCGCCTCGAACACGAGCGTCGAATCAGGCCCCGCCGCGCGCGCGGCGCTCCATTCGGGCGCGGCCGAGGCCGCGGCCTGCGCGCGCAGAAGCTCATAGGCGCGCTGCGACAGGCTGAGCCGCGCGAGCAGCGCCTGCGTCTCGGCGACGAGCGGCCCGTTGAGCTCGACGGCGACCTCGCCGTTGAGGTCGAACATCGCCGCGACATGCGCCTCGAGCAGGCGGCGCCCCTCGGCGTTGGCCGCGCCCGGATAGAGGTTTTCGGAGAAATCGCGCCGCAGAGAGTTCATCACGAGGTCGCGGTCGACCGGATGCATCCCGCCGAGCATCAGGTAAACCTTCAGCGCCTCATACTGGAAGCTCGCGTCGCCGCGGTTCGCCTCCATGCGCTCTTCGAGCCGGTAGATCAGGCGCGGGCGCAGCAGGCGTTCGAGCGCCATGGCGTAGGCGCCGTTCGAGGCCGACTGCAGCCGCTCGAACTGCGACAGGCCGAAGGTCGCGGACAGCGGCGGCGTTTCGCCCCGCGTCTCGAAGCCAGCCGGCAGATAGCGCAGCTTGTTGAGCGGCGGCAGGATCCTGGCGAGGTCGCGGTCGGAGATCTCGGTCTCGCGGGCGAGCGGCCCGGCGACGGCCGTGAACTCGGCCGCGCCGGCCTGCGTGCGCGCGATGAGCTCCCGGTTGCGCTGGTAGCTGCCGAACCAGGCGAGCGACAGGCCGGCGCAAAGGAGCGCGATCGCGCCGAGCGCCGCCCCTTTGAGCATGCGCGCGCGGAGCACGGCGGCGCGGTCGGTCGAAACCCATGAGGCCTCGCCGATCACCACCTTGCCCAGCAGGTCCTTTAGAAAATAGCTCTGGCCGCGCCCCAGAAAGGCGTTCGCGGCCCCTTCGCGCGCGCCGAATTCGCGCGTCAGCGCGCCGATGAGCTGGTCGATCGGCGCGCCTTCCTGCGTGCCGGAGGTGAAATAGAAGCCGCGCAGCGCCGCATTGGCGTGGTAGCGCGTCGGCTCGAAGATGAGGTTCAAAAAGTCGTGGAGCGGCTTCTTCAGCGCCGCGATCTGCGCCGGAAAGCCGTAGAGCGAGGCGCGCGTCGCGGGCGAGGGCTCCTCCTGCAGCCGGTCGACGACAAGCTCGTTCAGCCGCGCGATCAGCGCGTCATATTGCGCCGGCGTCTCGCCGACGAGATTGGCGGTCTTGTCGGCCGTCTGAAAGGTCGCGCCCCAGACCTGCGCCCGCGCCGTCTCGCCGAAGGACGAGAAGAACTCGCGGAAGCCCGCGACGAGATCGGCCTTGGTGAAGACCACATAGACCGGAAAGTCGATCTTCAGCTCGTCATGCAGCTCGATCAGCCGCGCCCGGACGGCGAGCGCATGGGCCTGAAGCTCGGCCGGCCCCGCCGTGATGACGTCAGACAGCGCGATCGCGACGAGCACGCCGTTGATCGGCTGGCGCGGCCGGTTCTTCTTCAACAGGTCGAGGAAGGCGAGCCAGCTTTTGTGGTCGGCCCTTGCGTCCGAATCCTGCGTGGTGTAGCGCCCGGCCGTGTCGACCAGCACGGCGTCTTCGGCGAACCACCAGTCGCAATAGCGCGTGCCGCCGACGCCGGCGACCGCCGCCGGCGCCGCGCCCCGGCTCAGCGGAAACTTGAGTCCGGAATGGACGAGCGCCGTGGTCTTGCCGGCGCCGGGCGGGCCGATCAGCAGATACCAGGGCAGCTCGTAGAGATAGTCGCGCCCGCCCTTCGACGCCTTTTTCAAGGTGGCGAGCGCGTCCTTCATCCGTTCGGCGAGGACCGACCCGTCGCCGTCCTCGACGGCGGCGGTCTCCATGCCCTTCTCGATGGCCGAAGCGCTCCTGCGCCTGCGCCACAGCGACCAGCCGGCGACGGAGGCCCCGGCCGCGACGACGAGCAGCACCGCGACGTCGCGGACGACCGGATGTTCGAGCGGCCGCCAGCCGCCGATCGAGATCATCGGCCCGGCGAGCCAGACAAGGGCCGCGAGCGAGGTGAGGCCGGCGCCGAAGGCGATGACGCGGAGAATGTCCCTGCCCAGCATGGCGCGCCTCAATCCGACCGGGTGATGGAGATTTCGACGCGCCGGTTCAGGGCGCGCCCGGCCGGCGTGTCGTTGGAGGCGACCGGCTGCTCATCGGCCTTGCCGTCGACCTCGAGGCGCGCGCCGTCGCTGATACCCTTCTTCAGCAGGGCCGAGACGGCCTTCGCCCGGGCCATCGACAGGTCCCAGTTCGAGGCGAAGGGCGAGGTCGGCGCGAGCTTCACATTGTCGGTGTGGCCGACGACCGAAATCGCGCCGGGCTCCTTTTCGAGCGTCTCGGCGACGCGCGCCGCGACCGGCTCGAAAGCCGGCTTGACCACGGCCTTGCCCGAGGCGAAGGCGGCGAGGTCGCCGACGATGATCTTGATGCGCGTCGAGGTCTGGGTGGCGTCGACCTTTTTGGCGGCGATCTCGGGCGCGAGCGCGAGGCGGATGCGCTGGAGCTGGGTCAGCCTGCCGGGCTCGGGCGGGGGCGGCGCGGGCGGCGGCGCGAAATTCTGCCGCACGAGCTTGATCTCGCCCCGGCCCAGAAGATCGCCGAGCCCGGCGGCGGCGACGTCGGCCGAGCCCGCCAGCAGCATGCGCAGCGTCACGAACAGCCCGAACAGGGCGAGCGCCGCAAGCCCCGCCACGCTCCACAGCGGGACGCGGGCGCGCAGCGCCCCGCGCGGCAGGTTCTGCCCCTTCCAGAACGGCGACAGGTCGCGGTCGACGCGCGGGCGCACGCGGCGCAGCAGCTCGTAGAGGTCGCGCCTGATCTGTTGCAGGTTGGCGACGCCGTTCTGCGCGCTGCGGTGCACGCCCTGGAAGCCAAGCGCGAGGCAGACATAGAACAGTTCGAGCAGGTCGTAAGTGTTGAGCGGGTCCGCCTTCGCCCTGTCAAGCTCCGCGAAGAAACGCACGCCGCCGATGCGCTCGCCGAAGAAGCGGCTCAGCATCGAATATTGCGTCCAGACGTGGCGGTCCTCGGTCGGGATGTTCTGGACGATGTCGTCGGCGGTGGCGCAGAGGATGTATTTGGCGGATTCGGCCTGCGCCGGCGCAACGCCCGCCTTGCGCACCTCCTTGTCGAACAGGGCGACCGCGTCGGCCACCTGCCCCATCAGCGCGGCCGGCGAGGCGTGAAGCTGGGCGACGCGCAGGCGCCCGAGCAGAAGCAGCAGCGGCCCGCCGGCGCGCAGCAGCGGATTCTCATTGGGGACGATCAGCTCGCCGACGTCGATGTCGCGCCGCGGCCCGTCCTGCGGCGCGAGCTCGGGCGAACGCCCCTTGATCCATTCCTCGCCGGGCGAGGCTTCGGGCGCATAGGCGGGCGGCGGCGCATAGGCCCGCGCCGGAGCGGGACCGGAGGCCGGCGCGGAAGGCGGCGGCGCAAAGGCGGGGGCAGGAAGGGTATGCGCCTGCGCCGGACGGGCGGGCTCGGGGCGCCGGCCGCCGGGATTGGGCACGATCACGGTGCGGCCGTCGCGCCGCCCGAGCCCGTTGAAATTGTCGTCGCCCGTCATGGTCCGGCCTCAGCCGTTCTCGCCGCGCGCACCCTGGCGCGCGCCGCCCCGGCGCGCCGTGCGCCAGCGAACATGGCGCAGCCTGGCGCCATTTTACCCCCGATCCTCCAGCACCGCCCAGAGTTCGAGCGACAGCTCCGGCCAGTCGCCGGAAAAATGCATGCCGATCGAGCTCGCCGTGGAGAATTCCGGCCACAGCGGCGAGGTGCGGTCGAGATAGAAGTACACATGGTCGGTGATGGCGCGGATCTGCGGCGGCGGCGTCGGCAGATGCACGAGCGGCACGCCGGGCAGATGGGCGTGCACAATCTCGTTCATCTTGGAGCCCGGCCCGACCTTGAACAGCTGCGGAAACGCCGTCTGGATTTCCGAAAGCGGACGTCGCGCGGACACTTCGAGCACGAGGCTCGCGGTGCGGAACAGGCTGCGGTCGCGGATCGGCGAGATGAAGGCGTTTTCCGCGCGCGCGATGATGTCGAGCCGGATCGCCCGGCGCCCGAGCCGCGCCGACAGAAAATCCTGAAGGTCGCGCAGCACGGGCGCGAAGGTCGGCTCCAGATTGTCGTGGTCGTAGAGCGGATAGAGCCGCGCGCGCCGCTCGGTGGTGGCGAATGTGGCGAGTTCTCCCGCCAGCCGGACGAGCTCGACGTAAAGCCGCTCGGGATGGACGAAGCGCGAGCCGCGCAGGTGCTGGAGGACCGGAATCGTCCGGTTCAGGACCTGCAGCACGAGATAGTCGACGCTCTGCAGCCCGCCGCCCGCGGTCGGGTCCGCGGCATAGCGGGCGAGTTCGCCGAGCTTGGCGTCGATCCAGCCGATGACGCGGTCGAGCCAGCCTTCGACCGTCGGATGGGCCGAGACGAGCAGCAGCGTCGGCGCGAATTTTTCGTCAAAGATGATCGATTTGTCGCGCACCTCGACGATGCGCGCGACGGCGAGGCCCTGAAAGCCCGGCCGCGCCGTCTTGCGCAGGTCGAACGACAGGCGCGGATAGGCGACGTCGATCTCCTCCTCGACGCGCAGCGGGGAGGTCGAGTCGATGAAGGTCTCGGCGCCGATCACATAGCGGCTCGCGCTCGGGGCCTCGGCCGCGTCGACCTCGCGCGTGTTGGCGGCGGCGGTCGGCATGGAGAGCCAGACGAGCTGGCCGGCGGTGGCGTCAGGCGCCTCGATCGGGGCCGGCGGCGGGCTGTCGTTCGGCACGTCGAAGGGGGTGCCGTCGGGCATGATCCCGGCCGCGCGGCGCAGCGCGAACCGGCTCTGCTGCGCGAGGTCGCGGTCGATCTCGATATGCGAGAACCCCCATGGGTAGGGCGTCACATGGCGCGCGCGCTGCTCGACGAGATGCTCAAGATAGCGGTCGGCCTGCTGCAGATGGTGGGGACGAAGGAAAAGCCCTTCCGACCAAAGGACTTTGCTGTGCCACGACATTCCGTCCACCCCGCCCCGGCGCCTCGGCCGTCCGAATCAGCGCCCCAAACCGCGACGCGCCAAACATAATCCCTTTTGCGCGCCGCGCGCCCTACCCCTTGCGCGCCTCGTCGTAGCATTGCGCGAAATACAGCATGAAGACGCCGGCGAGGCCGTCAGGATGCGCGTCGGCCCGCGCCTTCGTCTGCGCCGCATAGGCCTCCCAGGCCCTGGCCTTGCGCGACGAAAAAAGCCCGCCGTCCTTCTGCTCCGCCTCGATGCGGGCGGGGTCGAAATCGGCGGCGAAGCGCGCCGCCGCCTCGCGCGCGGCCGCGAGCGTCGCGCGCTGCGCGGCGCGAAGGTCGAAAAACGCCTCGCGCAGCGCCTGCGCCGCCGGCAGATAGGCGCGCGACGGCGGGCCGAACATCAGGGCGAGCGCGTCCTGCGCGGTCGGCGAGAATTTCAGCGGATTGTTGCCCGCGGGCTCGATCGTCGTCACATGGGCGCGCGCCAGTCGCTTCATGTCGAGCCGCTCCTGCAGCATGGCCTTCGCCTCCTCGGCGACGACGCGCATCAGGGCGCCGAGCTCGGCCGCGAAGGCCTCGGCGTCAGGCCGCGCCAGCGCCTGCGGGTCGAGCCCCGCGGCCTCGGCGAAGCGCCGCGCGAAACGCGCGTCGACCCCGCCCTGCGGCGCGAAGGGCGCGCCGGCGAAAGGATCGGGCGCGAAAGGATCGCGCGCGAACGGGTCGCGCGCCTCTGGGGGCGCGGCCGGGGCCGCCGCTTCGCTCTCCCACAGAGGGCGGCGCGGAACGGGCGGCGGCGGAACGGGCTCGGGCGCGGCGGGCGCCGGCGGCGGCGGCAGCCAGTCGGCCTCCTCAAAGCGCGCCGGCTCCTGCGGTCCTGCGGCTTCGGGCGGCCTTGCGGGCGCGACCGGATCGAACACGTCGAGCGCCCAGTCGAGAAAATCGGGCCCCTTCGGCCGCTCGGGCGCGGAACGCAGCAGGCGCGGGTCGATCGGCTCAGGCGCGGCCTCGGCGCTCTCCCATAAATCGTCGGACGGACGCGGGAGCGGCGCGGCCTCGGCCTCCGCGCCCGCGGCCTCCGGCCCGTCGAGCGAGACCGCGACGATGTAATGGCCGATGAGCAGGCGGTCGCCGTCGCGCAGGCGGCGCGGCGCGCGCAGGCGGAACGGCTCGTCGTTGACGAAGGTGCCGTTCGACGACACGTCGGTCAGCACATAGCCGCCCTCGGCGTAGCGGATCTCGCAATGCTTGCCCGAGATGAAGCGGTTTGGGTCCGGCAGCGTCCAGTCGAGATGGGCGTCGCGGCCGATGTCGACGCCGCGCCGGCCCGTCACCGTGAGGCTGACGGGGCCGCCGTCCGGCAGGTTGGCGACATTTTCGAGAACGAGCTTCAGCGCCATGGCGTCGGCCTTTTTCGCGGAGGGCTCAGCATCGGCGGGTCAGTCGGCGGCGGCGCGGGCGAGGCCGGCCTCGATCCAGCCGCGCATGAGATCGTCGCGCGCCGCAAAGCCCGCCCGCGCGCCGGCGAGGATGAGGCTGATGCGCGCCGCCTGCGCGGTGGCGTAGAGCGGCATGGGGACGAGATGCTTTTCATCGACGGCGATCTGCCCGCCGGCGCGCCCGGCGGCGAAGGCGGCCCAGGTCGCCGGGCTCTTGACGTCGGCGCGTTCGGCGAGGTCGAGCGCGCGGCGCCGGCGCGTCTCGTCGGGCTCGCGCGTCCAGGCTTCGGCGGCGGCGAGCGCGGCGGCCTCGGCGGGGCTCGCACCGGACATCGCGTCGCGCCGCAGGCATGCGCAGGCCCACAGCACGGCGTCGAAGCGCGACAGCAGATAGGCGCAAAACGACAGCGCCCCCTTGAGCTCGCCCGCGCCCGCGAGCGCGCGCGCGAAGTCGAGGCTGCCGCGCGCGTCGGCCGGCGCGCCGACGTCGATCCGCGCCGTCGGATAGGCCTCATAGAGGTCCTGCGCGGTCGCGAAGCGGAGGCGGACGGCGGCGTTCATCTGCGGGCCCCTCAGTTGATCTTGATGATTCCGGCCGTCAGATTGATCATCGCGCCGCCCGAAACGTCGGTCTTGATCGACGACTGCACCGTGATCATCGGGGCGTTGATGGTGACGCTCACGGGGTCGATGGTGATCGAGCTCGCGCCGACCGTGAAGGTGATCTTCTGGAGCGCCTCGACGGCGATGGTCTGCAGCACGGTCACGTCCTGCTTGCCCTTGACGTCGATCGTCTGGTCGCCGTTCTGGATCGAGAGCTCGTCCGAGCCGTTCCTGAGCGTGGTCTTGCGCGAGGGGTCGCCATGGCCCGCAAAGACCTCGCCGATCTCGACCGTCTCGGCGCGGCGGATCTTCACCTCATGGTCGCGCTCGCCATGCATGCGGATCGTCTCCGCGCCCTTCTTGTCCTCGAACATGAACTCGTTGTAGCCGCCATGGCCCTTCGACGAATCGGACTTGAGGCCGGACTGCGTCTTGTCGGCCGGCATCTCGTAGGGGTGCTTGTAGTCGGCGTTGTAGACCGCGCCGGTGACGAGCGGCCGGTCCGGGTCGCCTTCGAGGAACTCGACCACCACCTCCTGGCCGATGCGCGGAATGGCCTGGCCGCCCCAGCCCTTGCCGGCCCAGACCTGCGCCACGCGCACGCGGCACGACTGCCTGTTCTTGCGGTCCCAGAAGAAGCGCACGAGGATGCGGCCGTGCTCGTCGACGTCGATCTCCTCGCCGTCCTTGCCGACCACCTTCGCCGTCTGCGGGCCATGGACCAGCGGGCGCGGCGTCGCGAGCCGGGCGCGGAACGGCACGTCGCTCGGCAGCAGCTCGTAGCGGCCCGAATAGAGATCGCCGAAGCCGCCCTCGCCCGAGCGATAGGACTGCGCGTTGTAGGCGTGCAGCGCGCGCAGCACGAGATACTCCCTGTTCTCGCCGGCCGAGGGATGGCCGTCGAGCGTCGTCAGCGCGCCGGGAAACAGGCTGACCGAATCGCCTTCCGCGGTCTTGCGCCGGTCCTGCGCCTGCTCGGCCTCAAGGCGCACCCTGGCGTAGGTCTCGCCGTCCGACTTCTTCTTGTAGTTGCCGGGATAGTCGTAGATCTCCATCTTCGAGCGGGCGTAGCGCGCCTGCCCCTGCGCGTCGCTTTTCAGGTCGGCGGTCGGCTGCAGATAGTCATAGTCGACGAGCGCGAATTTCCCCGAGCGGAAGCGCCGCTGCGGCGTCCAGGTCGCGACATGCTCGCGGTCGCGCCGCTCCTGCCGGTCGCCGCCGAGGAAGGGCAGCTTCGAGAGGCCCGGGGCGGGCTTGTGCGAGGATTTGGCGTCGGCGAGCACCAGCGTGTGCTTGTCCTTCGAATATTCGAAGAAATAATAGATCCCGTGCCGCTCCATCAGCCGGCTGACGAAGGCGAGGTCGGTCTCGCGATACTGCACGCAATAGTCGAGCTCGGGATATCCGCTCGTGGTGCGGTCGGAGAAATCGCTGAGGCCGCGGCCCTTGAACACCTCCTTGACGATGTCGAGCGCGGTCTTGTTCTCGAAGATGCGGCAGTCGCTCGTGCGCGACAGAAGCCACAGCCAGGGGCGCAGGGTGAGCCTGTAGAGATGCTGCTCGCCGCGCGAGCCGGCCGCCTGCGCCTCGACCAGCACGCCGTTGAACAGGCGCTCGCGCCCGTCGTAGGATTTCAGCGCGACCGAGCAGTTGGCGCCGATGGCGCGGTCGAAATCGAGGTCGGCCTCAAGGCTCGCCGCCTCGACGCGAAACTCGAACAATTCGCTCAGGCCCTCGGCGCCGTCGAAGCGCCGCGCGGCGAGCTTGTCCTTGCCGAGCGGCGTCTCAAGGACGGCGAGACGCGTGTCTTGAGCAAGTTCGGACGTCATGCGAACCTCGAATGCCCGGTCGGGCCGACGATACAGGCTTGCGGCGGCGCCGTCGAGCCGAAGGCGGCCCGAAGCCCGACCCGAATCCTGTCCGGACGCCTTGCGCATGGCGTTGCGTTTTCACACAGTTCCGCCCGCCCCCAGCTCCGCCCGCCCCGCCGGCCGCGCCGCAACAGAAGGCTGACCCCATGGCCGCCGAAGACGACGACGCCTTCTCGCTCGCCGCGCTCGCCGCGCCGCTCGCCCCCGACGCGCCCTGCGGCCCCGACCTCGACCTCGAAGGCGACGCGGCCTACATGAACTTCATGGCCGCCGGCGAAGGCGTCGTGCCCGCCACCTTCTATTCTCCGCACGACGGGCGCCCGTTCGACCGCGCGCAGGCCGATTTTCCCGCCCAATACGCCGCGCTGAAGCCGCTTCTCGCGCGCACCCGCGACCTGCGCCTCGTGGTCCTGCTCGCGAAGTTCCGCATCCTCGACCGGGATCTCGCCGGCTTCGTCACGGCGGCGCAGGCGCTCGCCGCGCTCTGCGCGACGCAGTGGGAGGCCGTTCACCCGAGGGGCGAGGACGGCGACTTTCTGCTGCGCATGGCGGCGCTGCAGTCGCTCGACGACATGGCGCCCGTCATCCTGCCGCTGCAATATGCGCCGCTGTTCGAGCACAAAAGATTCGGAACCGTATCTTTTCGCCTGCATCTTCTCGCCGAAGGCGAGGCCCAGCCGCGCGGCGAGGAGGAGCGGCCGGACCCCGCCGCGCTGCGCCGCGCCTTTGAAGAAACCGATCTCGACGCGCTGCGCCGCCGCCGCGACGAACTGGGCCTTCTCGTCGACGCGCTGCGGAGCATGCGCGAAGCCTTCGTCAGCCATGTCGGCGCGGCCGAGGCGGTCGCCTTTCCGCGCCTCGCGCCGCTCGCCGACGCCATGCGCGCGCTGCTGCAGGCGCAGGTCGCGCTGCGCGACCCCGCCGCCGCCCCCCCTGCCGACGACGCGCCGCCCGAGACGGGCGCGGCGGACGGCGCGCCGACGGCCGCGCTCCCGGCCGGAGACGTCAAGGACTTTCGCGCCGCGGCGGCGGCGCTGCGCGCGGCCTCCGCCTATTACATGCGGCGCGAGCCCTCCAATCCGGCGCTGCTGCTCGTGCGCCAGGCGCAGGAGCTGATCGGCAAATCCTTCCTCGACGCGCTGCGCGTGCTCGCGCCCGACTATGTGGACGAGGCGAAGCTCTCGATCGGCCGCGCGCATATGTTCGAGCTGCCGGTCGCGCGGCTCGCCGATTTCGCCGCCATCGAGGACGCCCCGGAGGACGACGGCGAGCCGCCGTCGTTTGCGGTCGACACGCGCGAGGCCGCGCTCGCCCTGCTGGCGAAGGTCGGCGCCTTCTACCAGCAGGCCGAGCCCTCAAGCCCGATCGCCTATCTGGTCGAGCGCGCCCGCGCCGTGACGGGCCGCGACTTCTTGAGCCTGCTGAAGGACATGCTGCCGCCCGACACGCTGCGCACGCCGGACGGCGGACGCTAGCGCCCCGTCCCTGTGTCGCGCCGCACATACGCGCCTGTCGCACGCGCCTATCTCCTGTGGCGGGCGCATGAGGCGCCGGCCGACCGTGTGGCGCGGGAATCGATTGACCGTCCAGGCTTTCAGGATCACCCTCGCGCGGACACAGGCCTCAACTCGTTTCGCCGCGGCGCGGCTGCAGCTTTTGAAGGATGTGTGACATGACAGGCGACAGCGGACAGAGCTTCATCAAGCGCAACCGTCCCCCGCGCGTGCAGATCGCTTACGAAGACCCCTACGACGCCGAACGCAAGATCGAGCTGCCCTTCGTCATGGGCGTGATGTCGGATCTTTCGGGCCCGAGCCCGGGCGTCGAGAAGCCCGACGTCGCCGACCGCGGCTTCGTCGACGTCGACATGGACAATTTCGACAAGCGCATGGGCGCGATCGAGCCCGGCGCCTCCTTCGCCGTGCCGGACCGCCTCGGCGACGACCCGGACGCCAGGCTGTCGGTGTCGCTGCGCTTCAAGAAGATGGACGACTTCGGCCCCGCCGCCGTGGCCCGCCAGGTGCCGGCGCTCGCGCGGCTGCTCGAGGCGCGCGACCAGCTCGCCAATCTGCTGCGCTACATGGACGGCAAGGCCGACGCCGAGGCGCGGCTCAAGAAGCTGCTCAGCGATCCGGGGCTTCTCTCCGCGCTCAACGCGCGCATGGGCGAAGCGAAGGGCGGCGAATCCGAAGCCGCCGACAAGGCCTGAGAGAGGAGCGGGACATGGTTGCAGACGCCCAGACCGTCGTCGACTCCTCCGCCTCCGCCGCGGGGCAGGACGTCGAGGAATTCGCCGCGCTCCTGAAGCAGAGCTTCAAGCCGCGCACCGAACGCGCCGAGACCGAGGTCGAGAACGCGGTCTCGACCCTCGTGCGCGAGGCGCTCGCCGACCAGAGCGTGATCAAGTCCGACGTGCTCGACACGATCGAATCGATGATCGCGCGGCTCGACGAGAAGCTCACGGCGCAGATGAACGAAATCCTGCACGCCCCGGAGTTCCAGAAACTCGAAAGCGCCTGGCGCGGCCTGCATTATCTCGTCTACAACTCCGAGACCGACGCGCAGCTCAAGATCCACGTCATGAACGTGTCGAAGAGCGAAATCTACAAGAACCTGCGCATGTATCCGGGCGCCCGCTGGGACCAGAGCCCGCTGTTCAAGCGCGTCTATGAGGCCGAATTCGGCCAGCTCGGCGGCCAGCCCTATGGCTGCCTGATCGGCGACTATGAGTTCAGCCACCTGCCCGCCGACGTGCAGCTCATGCGCGACCTCTCGAAAGTCGCCGGGGCCGCGCACGCCCCCTTCTTCGCCGCCGCCGCGCCGACGCTGATGGGCATGGACTCCTGGACCGAGCTCATGAACCCGCGCGATCTGTCGAAGCTGTTCGACACGCCGGAATATGCGGCCTGGAAGGGCCTGCGCGATTCCGAAGACTCCAAATATGTCGGCCTGTGCATGCCGCGCGTGCTGGCGCGCCTGCCCTATGGCGCGAAGTCGGAGCCTGTCGAGGAGTTCGCCTTCGAGGAGGACACCGACGGCCACAAGGGCGACAAATACGCCTGGATGAACGCCGCCTACGCCATGGCCGTCAACATCAACCGCGCCTTCAAGGACTACGGCTGGTGCACGCGCATCCGCGGCGTGCAGTCGGGCGGCGAGGTGATCAACCTGCCGACCCACACCTTCCCCACCGACGACGGCGGCGTCGATCTCAAATGCCCGACCGAGATCGCGATTTCGGACCGGCGCGAGCATGAGCTCGCCAAGAGCGGCCTCATCCCGCTGATCCACCGCAAGAACACCGACAAGGCCGCCTTCATCGGCGCGCAATCTGTCTACAAGCCGAAGAAATACGAAGGCAAGAACGGCGTCGAGGCGACCGCCTCCGACAACCTCAAGGCGCGCCTGCCCTACATGTTCGCGGTGTCGCGCTTCGCGCACTACCTCAAATGCATGGTGCGCGACAAGATCGGCGCGACCAAGGAGGCCGAGGACCTGCGCGTGTGGCTGCAGGAATGGATCACCCAATATGTCGACGGCGATCCGCGCGGCTCCTCCGAGACGGTCAAGGCGCGAAAGCCGCTCGCCGACGCGCGCGTCGACATCTTCCCCGACGAGGAGAACCCCGGCTATTACGCCGCGCGCTTCTACCTGCGTCCGCACTACCAGCTTGAGGCGATGGACATCGGGCTGAGCCTGGTGTCGCGCCTGCCTTCGGCGGAGAAAAAATAATCCTTCGCCAGAAAACAAGTATTGTGCGATCAAACACCGAGAAACAACAGAGAAGCAGATAGTCTACAGTCAGACGCAACAAGGATGCGGCGTCACAGAGACTGACTTCTCCAACCCATCGAGGCGAACATGTCCGGCGATATTTTCCTGAAGCTCGAAGGCATCGAAGGCGAGAGCGAGGATTCGAAGCACAAGAACGAAATGCAGGTCGAGACGGTGTCCTGGGGCGTGTCGAACGCCACCTCCTTCTCGCAGGGCGGCGGCGGCGGCGTCGGCAAGGCGCATCTCCAGGACATCCATCTGACCAAGAAGGTCGACAAGGGCAGCCCCAAGCTGTTCCTCGCCTGCGCGTCGGGCGAGCATGTCAAATCGGCGACGCTGACCTTCCGCAAGTCGGGCAAGGAGCAGCAGGAATATCTCATCGTCAAGCTGTCGGACGTGATGATTTCCTCGATCTCCTTCCAGGACCACGCCGCGGGCGGCGACCTCGCCCATGAGAGCATCTCGCTGGCCTACGCCAAGATCGAGACGGAATACAAGCCGCAGAAATCCGACGGCACCCTCGCCGGCGGCATCCAGAGCGGCTGGAACGTCAAGGAGAACAAGAAGGTCTGACGCGCCTGACGCCAGCGCCCGGCGCGCGGCGTTCACGGGGCCTTTTTTCGGACACTCGGCCGGCGCTCCGCGTCCCCCCGCGGCGCTCCGGCCTTATTTTCTGCCGGATGGACCGCCGGATGTCTCAAGGCTCGCGCAAGAACCGGCTCAGCCCCCCCTTCATGCACGCTTTCCGCGTCGCCTTCGAAAAGAAGGACGCGCGCCAGAAGCTCGACCTGCGTGACGAGGCCGGCGAGCGCGTCGTGGCCGCGCGCCGCTCGGCCGCCCGCGGCGCCGTGACCGAGGCGGCGTTGCGCCGCGAGGTCGCCCGCGACCTCGAAAATCTCGTCAACGCCACGGCGCTCGAGTCGAGCGAGGACCTGTCCGCCTTCGACGCGGTCCGCGGCTCGATCCTCAATTACGGCCTGCCGGACCTCATCCATCGCACGATCGACGACGCCGGGGTCGAGGGCGTCGGCGCCGAGATCGCGGCCGCCGTGAAGCGTTACGAGCCGCGCCTCGCCCCCGCGACGGTCAGCGTGGCGCGCGACGACTCCTTCGACGGCGCCGAACTCAGGCTGCGCTTTCTCGTGCGGGCCGACCTCATCTGCGCGCCGGTCAACGCGCCGGTCGAGTTCGTCGCCGACGTCGAGATCGATTCAAGCGCCGTCGCCATCAGGAAGGCGTAAGGATGAACCGCGAGTTTCTCGATCATTACGACCGCGAGCTGAAGCTTCTGCACGAAGAGGCGCGCGCCTTCGCCGAAGACTATCCGGGCGTCGCCGAGCGGCTCGGCGGCCTGCTCGACGAGCGCATGGACCCGATGATCGCGGGCCTGCTCGAAGGCGCGGCCTTCCTCGCCGCGCGCGTGCAGTTGAAGCTCAAGCATGAGTTCCCGGAATTCACCAACAATCTCATCGAGCAGCTCGTCCCCGACTATCTCGCGCCGACGCCCTCGGCGCTGCTCTTGCGCGCCGCTCCGCCCTATGACGATCCGGCCCTGCGCGACGGCCTCACGATCGAGCCCGGCGCCTATCTTGAGGCGGTCTATCGCGAGCGCGAGCGCCAGGTCGCCTGTCGTTTCCGCCTCGCGGCGAAGATCACGCTGCTGCCGTTCGAGATCGTCGGCGCCGATTATTACGGCTCTCCGGCGCCGCTGCAGGCGCTCGGCGCGCCGGTCGGGCCCGAGACGCTGGCGGGGCTCAGGATCTCGTTCACCCATCGCAGCGCCGCGCTGCGCGAGGACGAGCCCGCGGCCGAAGAGGCCGGGACGCGGCCCGAGCTCTGGTTCGACGGCTGCCGCTTCGACGAACTGCCAATCTATTTCCTCGGCGCGGAATCCGACGCCGTGGCGCTCTATGAACAGATCTTCGCCTGCCGCGCCGGCGTCTATCTGCGCTATCTCGACCCCTTCGGCGATCCGGTCGTCGTTCCGCTGCCCTCCGACTCCATCGAACAGATCGGCTTTCGCGACGACGAGGCGCTGTTTCCCAAGAACGAGCGCGTCTTTTCGGGCTTCGAGCTGCTGCGCGAATATTTCGTCTTTCCGCGCAAATTTTTAGGCATGAGGCTGACCGGGCTGCGCAAGGTTCTGAAGAAGCTGCCGGCGCGCGACGTCGACCTGATCATCGCCTTCAGCGAGCTCAACCCGCGCCTGCAGGTCGCGACGCGGCCCGACATGTTCGCGCTCTACGCCGCCCCGGCCGTCAATTTGTTCGAGAAGACGCTCGACCGCGTGCAGGTGAAGCCGAACCAGCATGAATATCACGTCGTGCCGGACCGCAGCCGCACGCTCGATTTTGAGCCCTGCCGCATTCTTTCGGTGTTCGCGCATCATCGCGGCGGCGAGGACAAGCGACCGGTTCGTCCGCTCTATTGCGCCGAGGTCGAGGCCGGGTCTGGCGGGCTGCACTACGCCGTCCGGCGCCTGCCGCGCCGGCGCACGGCGCGCGAGGAGAAATACGGGCCGACGTCGGATTATATGGGTTCCGACATGTTCATCTCGATCGTCGACCATTCGCCCGACGCCGAGGCGCGCTCCGTCGCCGAGCTGAGCGTGCGCGCGCTGTGCTCCAACCGCCATCTGCCGGAGCTTCTGCCGACCGGCCAGGGCGGCGCCGATTTCCGCTTCATCGACAATATGTCGATCGAACTGCAATGCGCGGCGGGGCCGACGCGCCCGCGCGAGCCGGTCGTCGCGCAATTGCGCAGCCGCAGCGAGTCGGCCTACGCCGGGCGGGTCGCGTGGCGGCTCGTCAATCTTTTGAGCCTCAACCACCTCGGCCTCGTCGAGCGGGGCGCGGGCGCCGCGGCGGAGGCCCTGCGCGAGACGCTCGCCATGTTCGCCGACATGTCGGACAGCGCGACGGAGCGCCGCGTCAGGGGCGTGCGCAGCGTCGACAGCCGCCCGGTCGCGCGGCGTGTGCGGCAGGCGAACGGGGTCGGCGTCGCGCGCGGCACGGAAGTGACCGTGACCATCGACGAGAAGGCCTTTGAAGGCGCCGGCGCGTTTCTTCTCGGCGCGGTCCTTGACCGCTTCTATTGCGAATACGCCGGCTTCAACCATTTCACCCAGACCGTGGTGCGCAGCGTCGAGCGCGGCGTCATCATGCGCTGGCCCGTGCGCTCGGGCCTCAGGAGGCCGCTGTGAAGCTCGACGACGCGCGTGAAAAACCGTGGAGCTTCGATTTCTTCGCGACGCTGCGCGCTCTGGAGCGGCGCTGCGCCGACCGGCCGCGCATTGGCGACGCCGGCGCGCGGCGCGAGGATTACGCCCGTCTCGGCCAGGACCTTTACATGGATTTCCCGGCCTCGACGCTCGCACGGTTCGAGCCGGGGCCGGACGGCGGCGCGCATATTCTCGTCAAGTTCCTTGGACTGCTCGGGCCGCAGGGCGCGCTGCCGCTCGCCGCGACCGAGGAGGCGCACGGCTGGAGCCTCGCGCGCGACGAGTCCTTTCCGCGCTTTCTCGACATCCTCAACCGCCGCTTCCTGCAGCTGTTCTTCCGCGCCTGGGCCGACGCGCGTCCGATCGCCCAGCACGACCGGCCCGACGAAGACCGTTTCGAGACCTATATCGGCTCGGCCTGCGGGCTCGGCTCGCCGATCTTCCGTCATCTCGACAGCCTCGACGACCGCGCCAGGCTTGGCTATTCGGGCCTTCTCGGCGCCAGCGCGCGCTCGGCCGCGCGCCTGTCCGCCGCCGTGCGCGGCCTGTTCGGCGTCAAGGCCGAGATCGACCAGTTCGTCGGCTCGCGCCTGCCGATCGAGGCCGCCGACCAGTCGCGTCTCGGCTCGGCGGCGCTCGGCGTCGACGCGCTCATTGGCGCAAGCTTCTACAGCGTGCAGGACAAAGTGCGCCTGCGCATCTTCGCGCCCGACATGGCCGCCTATCGTCGCTTCCTGCCGGAAGGCGCGTTCTGCGAAAAGCTCGCCGACCTCGTCTTTTTCTATGTCGGCGACGAACTTGATTTTGACCTCGAACTCGCCATTCCGGCGAGCAAGGTCGAGCCTGTCAGGCTCGGACGCGCCGGCGCGCTCGGCTGGACGAGCTGGATCGCCCCCGACTGGACGAAGGCCGAAGGCGTGCGCCGCGACGCGCGTTTCCATCCGGCCGAGCGCATGCGCGAGAAACGGGCGAAAGCCGCACAGCGATAGGAGAGCAGGATGGCTGACGTCAGTCTTGAGGCGGTGACCGGCAAGCTCAACCGCGTCGGCTATGAAACCTTCATGCAGGCGCTGCGCCAGGCGAAGGGCGCAGGCAACCGCAACGTCGAGCTCGCGCATTGGCTGTCGTTCATCCTGCAAAAGGAGCGCTCGGACCTCGCGCTCACCGCCGACCGGTTCAGTCTCGACCGCGGCAGGCTCGCGGCCGACGTCGCCCGCGCGATCGACGGCTTCCGCCGCAACGAGACCGAGGCGCCCGGCGTCTCCCACGCCATCATCGACCTGCTCGACCGCGGCTGGCATTACGCGACGCTGTTCTTTGGCGAGACGCAGATCCGCACCGGCCATCTCATCGCCGCCGCCATGAAGTCGCTGGAGCTGCGCCGCGCGCTGACGTCGATCTCGCCGGAGTTCGCCAAGATTCCGGGCGACGGGCCGACGGACGAGCATCGCACGCTGTGGGCGGGCTCCGAGGAGGAGAATCTCCAGCCGATCGACGGCTCCGGCGTCGCCGCCGCGGGATTGCCGGGCGCGCAGCAGGCGCAGGGCGCGAAGGGAACGACCGCGCTCGCGCGCTTCTCGCAGGATCTCACCGCCAAAGCCGAGGCCGGCGAGATGGACCCCGTGCTCGGGCGTGACGACGAAATCCGCCAGCTCGTCGACGTCCTGATGCGCCGGCGCCAGAACAATCCGATCCTGACGGGCGAAGCCGGCGTCGGCAAGACGGCGATCGTCGAAGGTCTCGCCCAGCGCATCGCCGCCAAGGAGACGCCGCCGGCGCTGCGCGGCGTGCGCCTGCATGCGCTCGACATCACGCTGATGCAGGCGGGCGCCTCGATGAAGGGCGAATTCGAGCAGCGCCTGCGCGCCGTGATCGACGAGGTCCAGGCGTCGCCGACGCCCATCATATTATTCATCGACGAGGCGCACACGCTGATCGGCGCCGGCGGCGCGGCGGGCACGGGCGACGCGGCCAACATCCTGAAGCCCGCGCTCGCGCGCGGAACGCTGCGCACCATCGCCGCCACCACATGGAGCGAATACCGTCAGCACTTCGAGAAGGACCCGGCGCTGACGCGGCGCTTCCAGCCGGTGCAGGTCGACGAGCCCGACGTCGCGCGCTGCCGCGCCATGTTGCGCGGGCTCGTCGGCCCGATGGAGGCGCACCACAAGGTGCGCATCTCGGACGCGGCGATCGCGGCGGCCGTCAATCTTTCGCATCGCTACATTCCGGCGCGCCAGCTGCCCGACAAGGCCGTGAGCCTGCTCGACACCACATGCGCTCGGGTGGCGATCAGCCAGAACGCCGTCCCCGCCGCGCTCAGCGACGCGCGCGCCGGCGCGCATGCGCTCGAGGCCGAGAAGGCCGCGCTCCTCGCCGACGACGATCTCGGCGAAACCGACGAAGACCGGCTCGCCGAAATCGGGGCCGAGCTCGCCGCGCTTGGCGAAAAGACAAAGGCGCTTGAGGCGGAATGGGCGCAGGAGCGCGCCCTGATCGACGAGATCGTCGCCTTGCGCGCCGCCCTCGCCGAGACGCCGCAGGACGTCGAAAAACGCGCGACGCTGAAGGAGAGGCTCGCCACGCTCGGCGGCGTCGATCCCGAGAAGCGCATGGTCTACGCCCATGTCGACGAGCCGTCGGTCGCGGCCGTCGTCTCGGACTGGACGGGCATTCCGGTCGGGCGCATGGTCAAGGATGAAATCGAGAACGTCCTGCGCCTGCCGGAAATCCTCAACAGGCGCGTCGTCGGGCAGGCGCACGGGCTCGCCATGATCGCGCGTCGCATCGAGACGAACCGCGCCGGGCTCGACAATCCGGGCAAGCCGATCGGCGTCTTCATGCTCTGCGGACCTTCAGGCGTCGGCAAGACGGAGACGGCGCTCGCCCTCGCCGAAGCGCTCTATGGCGGCGAACAGAACGTCATCACCATCAACATGTCCGAATATCAGGAGGCGCACACCGTCTCCTCGCTGAAGGGCGCGCCGCCCGGCTATGTCGGCTATGGCGAAGGCGGCCGGCTGACCGAAGCGGTGCGGCGCAAGCCCTACAGCGTCGTGCTGCTCGACGAGGTGGAGAAGGCCCATCCCGACGTGCATGAGCTGTTCTTCCAGGTGTTCGACAAGGGGATCATGGAGGACGGGACGGGCCGCAAGATCGACTTCAAGAATACGCTCATCATATTGACGTCGAACGTCGGCACGGACGTCATCATGCGCGCGGCGGAAGACGGCTCATCCGACGCCGGCGCCGGCGCGCTCGCCGCCGCGCTGAAGCCCGAGCTCCTGAAATATTTTCCGCCGGCGCTCATCGGCCGCCTCGTTCCCGTTCCCTACCTGCCGCTGTCGCGCGAGACGCTCGCAGGGATCGTGCGGCTCCAGCTCGGGCGCATCGCGCGGCGCGTGCGCGAGGCGCATCAGGCCGACTTCCGCTATGACGACGAGGTCGTGGCGCATATCGTGGCGCGCTGCGACGACCCCGATTCGGGCGGCCGGGTCATCGACAACATCATCACCAACACGCTGCTGCCCGCGCTGTCCCGCGAATTCCTGAAACGCGTTCTCGCCAGGGAGGAGGTGCGGGAGGCGCGGGTGAGGATGCAGGACGGCGCCTTCGCCTATGAATGGGCCTGAGCGCGCAGGATCTGACGCGCGAGGCGGCGCGGCGGCGAAGGAGGCGGTTCAGGGCGTGATTTCATAGGGCTGCGTGGCGATCGACCAGCGCGGGTCCTTGAGGCCTCCGTCTCCGGCGATGCGCAGACGGCGCGCGGCCTCGACCAGAAACGCCTTCGCTTGCCGCGGATCCCTCAGCTCCGCCGGCACGTCGGGCAGATCGACGACATGCACCGGGCTCGGGCTCAACAGCGCGACGAAGAGCCCCGACCCCGCCGGCGGCTCGGCGACATATTCGAACGCCGCGAAAGGATTGAAGCGGTTCGGGATCAACGCCGGGCGCCCGGGCTGCAGCAGGTTCGACCTTTCGCCGGCGCCGGCCGGCAGCGCCATGGAATAGATGTTCGGGTAGCGCTGCGTCACCTTTCCGGCGGCGTCGGCCTCGATCAGGATCAGATAGCCGGGCGCGCGCGCGCTGACGCGAAACGCCACTTTCGAGCCGAGCGGAATATGTTCGCCAGGCGAAATCTCGATCGTGAGACCCGCCGGATTTTCGGGGCCGCCCGCCGTCGACGGCTTTTGCGGCGAAACCAGCGTGACCGCCCGCGTCGCGCCTTCGGCGCGCGCCGGAGCCGCAGCCAGGATGGCGAGGCCGATGAGCGTCGCGAGGCGCGCGCGCCTGCGGCGCCGCCAGGCGAAAAATACATGACGACCGTTCGGCATGCAAAGAGGCGGACCTGGCGTCATGGCGCCGTGAACACGCCGACGGAGCCGACGCGCATGTCGGGGCGCGCGTTCTGCGCCACCGCCCGCACGACCTCGGCGGCGGCGCGGCGCGCGTTGAGGCGCCTGAGCGCGTCGCGCAGCGCCGGCATGGGCTCGTTTGAGCTTATGGCGATCATCTGGTCCGCGCCAAAAGGCGCGCGCGCGCGCACCGCGAGGCGGAACTGCGGCCCTTCGAGGGGCTCGGCCTCGGCGTCGCTGCGCGGATGAATGAGCTGCACCGTCCCGTCTCCGGCGAGGTTGAACAGGATCAGCGAACGCCCGGCTAGATCGTCGACGACGACCTCGAGCTGAGCGCCGCGCCGGTAGAGCCGGCCGTCGGGCGACAGGGAGATCCTTTGCAGCGCGTGCGTCGACATGCGTTTTATGGCGCGCACCGCCGCCGCCCTGTCTATGACGCTCGGCAGATCGTCGCGCGCGATCTCCTGCGCGACGACGTCGCCTTCCGAGACGACGTCGCCGGTCCTCGCGTCCCAGAGAAGTTCGGGCGTCTGACGCGGCGTGACGACCTCGAAGCGCGCCTCGCGCGGGGCGAGGCCCGCGAGCGCGCCCTCGCCGCCGCCGATCCCGGCGATCCGCAGCGGCTTTTCGGCCGCAAGCGTGAGCGCGGACTTTTCGCCGCTCACGCTCGCGGGCGCGGGGCGGGCGCTTTGCGGCGGCGCGACGAAGGTGACGGCGCGGGTCAGTTCGACAACGGGCTCGGTCTTCGGCCGCACCTCGGGCGCCGACGCCGAAACGATGGTCTGGCGCTGGTTCGAGAGCTGATAGGCTTCGGCGCGCACATAGGAGAACAGTTCGTCGACGGTGATCCTGCCGTCGCCGTCGGCGTCGGCCGCGCCTTCGAGCGCGCGGGCGAAGCCATAGCTCAGCGCGCCGCGCCAGCCGTCCACGCCCGGCACGCGGATTTCCGGCGCCTTGGAGCTTTTGTCGACGGCGGCGAGAAAGATCGAGCGCTTGAAGTCGAGTTCGGTGGCGTAGGCGTCGGCCGGCGTCGAAACCGGCTTCAGCTCGTCGTCGGTGACGACATAGGTCGGCGCCGAGCGATAGACGAGATCGCCGCCGCGCGGATCGACCTCGCGCGCGAGGCCGCCGCCCGAGCAGGCGTCGGCCACGAACACGACGCGCGCGCCGCGCGATTCGAAAATCTTGATGAGGTGGTTGAACTCCTTGTCGAGAATGCGCTGGCGCGTGCCGGGACCGGACGGCGCGAAGCCGGCGAGCAGGAACACCGCATCCTTGCCGTCGGCCTCGGAGCCCCTGACGCGCTCGGGCTCCTGCGCGCCATGTCCGGCGACCGTCAGGATGACGAGGTCGCCACGCCCGACGCGCGCCGAAAGTCCGAAGGCCGCCTGAAGGATCGATTCGCGGTCGGCGGCGTCGTCGTAGAGGGCGACGACGTCCTTGACGCCGAGCCCGCGCAGCGAAGTCTCGATGTCGCGCGCGTCGGCGACCGCGCCGCGCAGCGGCGCGAGGTTGCGATATCCGTCGACGCCGACGACGATGGCGTGGACCGCCCCAGGGTTTTGCAGCGCGAGCGCGGCCCCCCCGGCCTGGGCTCGCGCAGGGCCTGCGAGCGCGCCCGAAAGCAGCAAAGCGGCGAGCGCCGCGCGAGCGTTCATTCGCGCCTCCATTCGACGCGCCGGTCGAGCGCATAGCGGTCTTCCTGCGTCAGCCCCTCGAGCCCGTCGGTCTGCAGCGGCTCGTCGGCGCCGACGCCCTCGGCCTCGACCGCGACGGGCACGCCGTTCTGCTTCAGGAAGGCCGCGACCGACTCGGCGCGGGCGACGGACAGCCTCCTGTTGAAGTCCTGGCCGCCGCGCGGGTCGGTATGGCCGACGAGCCGCACGGCGCCGGGCTGCTGCTCCCTGATGGCCCGGGCGAGCTCGGAGGCGGCGAGCCGCCCCTGCTCCGTCAGACTCGCCGAACGATAGTCGAAGGTGATCGGCATCGGCACGGCGCGCGGGACGACGCCGCGCACCCGCGGCGCAAAGACGCCGCCGAGCCGGCCGTCGCGCGTGGCGGCGGCGGCGACGAAGCCCTTTTCGCCCTGCCCCTCGTTGACCGCGAGCAGCCGCGCCGCGGCGGCGCGCCTGACCAGGCTCTCGACCGCCTCGCGCGTCGGCGCCTTGGGCGTCATGGTGTCGTTGCCAAGGATGTCGATGGCCCGGTCGAAGGCGCGCGCGGCCTCGGCGAAACGGCGCTCGCCGAAGAAGATTTCGGCCCGCGTCGCGGCCGCCTGCCACAACACGGCCGGCGCGTCCGCCGCGAGGATGAGCGGCATGTAGCCGGCCTTTGGAGCCTGCGCCGCCATCAGCTTCTGCGCCGCCGCGAGCCGCGCCGCGGCGAGGCGGCGCTGCGCCGGAATGACGAAGCCCGCGCAGGCGGGGTCGGCGACGAGCGCGGCGATCGAGGCGTCGGCCGCCGCGGGCGCGGCGTCGACGGCGCTGTTGAAGGCGGCGAGGCGCCCGGCGCAGCCGTCGGCGGCGGCCGGCGCGACAAAGCCGCAGACGCTCGCGCCCGTAACGCTCGCGCCCATGCCGCTCGCGCCGATGAGGCAGGCGCGCGCCAGAATTCCGGCGCGGCTTGCGCCGTCGCGCGCGGCCGCAGATGTGCTCATGGCGAAGGACCCTCGAACTCCGGATCCGGCGGCTCGCGGCCGCCGACGCGCAGGCCCGGCAGGTCGCGGCCTTGCGATTTTACTCCAACCCGCAGGGGCTTCAAGGCGCGGTGCGGGCGCGCACCGCCGCCGCGCGGCGCCTGCGCGAAAAAGCGTGACGCGACGCCGTCGGGCGGTTGGCCGCCGCGCGCGCCGGCCTATAATCCGGCGCGGAGCCGCCGTCCGGGAGCCCACAGGGAGCCTTCCATGCCGCCCGCAGCACGCCTCACCGACGCTCACGTCTGTCCCATGGTCACCGTGCTCGTGCCCCATGTGGGCGGGCCGATCGTCGCGCCCGGGGCGCCGACGGTGCTGATCGGCGCGCTGCCGGCGGCGCGGGTCACGGACGTCGCCATCTGCACGGGGCCGCCCGACATGATCGCGATGGGCTCGACTTCGGTCTTCATCAACGGGCTGATGGCGGCGCGCATCGGCGACATGACCGCCCATGGCGGCGTCATCGTGACCGGCCTGCCGACGGTGCTGATCGGCGGCTGAGGCGGGTTTTGGCGCGTTCGCGCGGGGAGAGGGAGGCCGATGGCCGGCGCAGGACGAATTCTCGGCGCGGCGCTGTTCCTCGCCCTCGGCGGCGCGGCGGGCCGCGCCAACGACAGCTCGATCGAGCTTGCGATCGGCGGCGTCCGCTTCACGAAATCGCCCGACGTGTCGATGGAGGAGGAGCGCCTCGCGATCACGCCCGAGACGGTGTCGGTGTCCTATCGCTTCGTCAACCGATCCGACGCGCCGGTCACGCTCGACATCGGTTTTCCGCTGCCGGACATCGACCTCGCCCGGGAGGACGAGGAGCTGGCGATCCCGAGCGACGACCCGGTCAATTTCGTCGACTTCAGGACCAGCGTCGACGGCGCGCCGGTCAGGCTCGACGTGATCCAGCGGGCGAAGCTCAAGGGACGCGACGTGACCGCCGAGGTGAAGGCTGCGGGCCTGCCGCTCGCGCTCATCGGCGCCGACGCCTATGACCGCCTCAGGGCGCTTCCCGCCGCGACGCGGGAGAAGCTCGTCGCCGACGGGCTGCTCGCGCCGAACGGGACGGGCGCGAACGACGAAGTCTTCTACGGCGCGCAATGGACCGTCTCGACGGTGTTCGCCCGCAAACAGACCTTCGCGCCGCATGCCGAGGCGCTGGTCGAGCATCATTACCGGGCGAGCGTCGGCATGAGCGTCGACACGGCGCTGCGCAAGGGCGTGCGCGACGGCGACGGCATGGAGGCGTTTCTTGCGAGCTATCGCAAGGACTATTGCCTCAACGAGGATTTCTTCCGCGGCCTCGACCGCGTCGCCGGCCCCGTTCCCTCGGCCGGCCCGACGCTCCTCGAACGCCGCATCGCCTATGTGCTGAAGACCGGCGCCAACTGGGCCGGGCCGATCAAGAAATTCCAGCTGACGGTCGACAAGGGCAAGCCCGACCGGCTCGTCAGCTTCTGCTTCGACAACGTCAGGAAGGCGTCGCCGACGCTCTTCGTGGCCGAGCTCGAGAATTTCACGCCGAAGCGCGACCTGAAAATTCTCATGATCGGCAGGGACTGAGCGCCGGCGCGCCCGCCCGAAAGGAGGCGCATGATGAACGACAAGGTGAAATACTGGTTCACGGGCCAGTCGGGCTTCGAGCTCGACTGCGGCGCGACCGAGAAGACGCGCGTCGTCTTCGCCATGATCGCCGAGGACAAGTCGGAGATCGCCTGGTACATGTTCTCCTCGACGCCGAGCCGGAAGGGCCAGCAGGAATGCGCCAAGACGGACGTCTGGATCATTGACGATCCGTTCGGCTTCAGGGTCGGGATCGGCCGGACGATTCCGCACACCTTCCAGAAGAAGATCGGCATCGACGGCCTCGCCGACGCCAAGACCGGGAGCGTCGCCACGCTGACGATGGAGACCGAGGCCAATTCAAATTTCGTGAGCTTCCGCATCTCCGACCTCAAGACGAAGGCCGGCGAAATCGTCACCTTCCCCTTCGGCATGCAGAAGAGCGACACGCCGAAGCATGTCGGCCAGCCCATCAGCGGCCGGGTCTATTTTCTCGAGAAGCGCGCCTTCGTCGAAAAGGATTTCGACCGCGGGCCGCAGGAGAAGGCGTCGGAGAGCAAGGTCTCGGGCGCCGTCCTTTGAGTCTTGTGCGGCGGGTGCGGCGCCGCACCCATGGCCGGCGCGGCCCGCGCCACAGTGGCGGCGACGGCTTCGTGACATCGACGGACATGCGCATCTTCGCTCCCGCCAGCCTCCTTTTCGCCCTCGCGCTCGCCGCGCCCCCGTGCGGCCCGGCGCGGGCGCAGGCCGCAAGCGCGCAAGGGGCCGCGCAGGGAGCCGCCGCGCAGGGGGCCGCCGCGCAAGACGTCGCCCGGCAGGATCCCGGCGCGCGCGACGCCGTCGTCCGGCGTTTTTCGGCGGGCCTCGGCCCGGAGGCGGTCGGCCTCGTCGACGCGTCCGAAGACACCGAGATCAGCGGGCCGCAGGCGATCTACGCCGGCGACGACGGCCAGATCTATCTGCTCGATCAGGTCAACGACCGCGTCCTCGGCTTCGACGCCCGGGAGCCGTCGCGCACGCGCTCGCTCGCCCTGCCGCCGGGCCTCGAGCCGACCGACCTCATCGTCGCCGCGGGCAGGGTCTATGTCTGGGACGGCCGGCCGATCGCGCTCGAGGCCGCCGACGGCGGGCTGACCCGCAGCCTGTCGGCGCCTGAGGCCGGCGACGAAGACCTCGCCCGCTCCATGTTTGCGCAGACGGGATCGCAGGAGGAGCCGCAGCCGGGGGCGACCCGCGCCGTGACGCCGCCGCGCGCGAACGGGCTCGTCTCGACCCGCGGCAGGGGCGCCGTCTCGGCGAAGGTCACGCTCGACAAGTCGGGCGCCGGCGCCCGCGTCGAGGTCGCCCTGCGCGGCGCGCCAAAACCCTTCGCCACGCTGGCGATGAAGGCGAAGGACAGGTTCGGCTCGATCGAGCTGCTCGACATCGACGCCGACGGCCGTTTCTATGCGCTCGCCGAGAACATTCCGGCCTATGCCGGCCCGCGCGCCGGCGCCTCGACGTTCGTCGCGCGCTTCAGCGCCAAGGGCGCGCTCGAAGGCGTCTATGAGCTGCCGCTGACGCCCGCCGTGGCGCTGTCGCGCCGCTTCGTCACCATCTCGCCCGACGGCGACGTCTATTTCCTGCGCACGCGCAAGGGCGTCGTCGACGTGATCGGCGTCGGCTTCGAGCCGATGCGGCCGGGCCAGACGATCGCGCCCCGCAACGCCGCCGCCGACTATGCGGCGCTGGCGCGGCTCGGCCCCAGCGCCATCGCCGCCATGCGGCCCCTGACGCGCGCCAATGTGGTCGAGATCGGCCGCGCCTTCGAGGGATTTTCGTGGCGCGTCTCGCCACGCTCCTACGGCGGCGAGCCGGACGCGCAATGCTCGGGCTTCAACCGCGTCAGGCGGCCCGGCTATCTCATCGGCCACGCGGGACAGGACGTGCGCGGCGTGCCCTATTGCTGGGGATGCCAGGGCTCGCTCGCGCAATTTTCGGCGCGCGTGTCGAACGGCGCGCTCGCCGGCAACGTCTGCACGCGCGACACGCCGCGCCGCGACGTCGTGGGCGTCGACTGCTCGTCCTTCGTGAGCGCGGCCTGGGGCCTTTCGACCCATTTCACCACGCTCGCCATTCCCTCGATCACGACGCTCGTGCCGGACCCCTGGGCGCTGAAGCCCGGCGACGCGCTGAACAAGCCGGGCTCGCATGTGATGCTGTTCATGGGCTTCACGGCGGACCGCAAGGCCGAGGTGCTCGAAGCCTCGCCCGGAGCCTGCAACGGGCGGGTCTGCCGCAACGTCTATCCGCTCGCCGCGCTGCTGCAGCGCGGCTACGAGCCGCGGCGCTTTCGCGCGCTGGCCGACTGAAAGCGCTCACTGCGCGCGTTCGACCACGAAGCCGCGCCGTTCAAGCCGGCGCAGCAGCCCCGCCTCGCCCGGCAGATGCGCCGCGCCGACCGCGACGAAGGCGGAGCCCGTTTCGAGCAGGGGCGCGGCGCGCGCGGCCATGCGCGCGCTGCGGGCGTCGAGCAGGAGCGCCAGAAACGCCTGCGGCGTCCCCGACCCCGCGACGCCCGGGAGGGGTTCAGGCGCGCGCATGAAAGCCGCGAGCGCGCCGGGATCGTCTTCGGCGTAGCGCAGAAGCGCGGTTTCGACGATGTCCTCGCCGCGTTCGGCCTGAAGCAGCGTGGCGGTCAGCAGCGCACGCGCGGTTTCGTCCGAAAGCGGCCCAAGCCCCGAGAGCTGTTCGGCCATGGTTTCGAGCCCGACGAGCCTTTGGCCGCGCCGGCGCGCCTCGCGCATGATCAGGGCGTCGGCGTAGTCGCCCGATCTGGCGCAGGCCGGCAGGTCGAGCGTGACGGCGAGCGCGCCGGCCTTCGTCGCGCGGGCGGCGGCGGGGTCGAGGCCCGCGGCCTCTGCCAGCGCGTCGAGCCGGGCGAGGTCGTCCGCGTCGAGCAGCGCGTCGGGGCGCTCCTGCGGCGCGGCCCGCGTCGCCGCGCGGAACGCCGCCGGCGCGCGCTTCAGGGCGCGCCGCAGGGCCGCGCCGGTCTCCACCGATTCGACGGCGACGGTCTTCGCCCGCGCCAGCGCCGCGGCGGCGGCGGGCTTCAGCCGGGCCGCGCGCGGATCGGCGAGATGCAGCGTTCCGAACACATAGGAGGCGGCAACGCCCGGGCGCGAGACGCGAAACAGAAGGCCGCGCCTGAAGGGCGCGGCCTCGGCCTCGGCCTCGATCGCCGCAAGCTCCTGCGGCGCGGTCTGCGCGATCAGCGGAAAGAGGTCGCGCCCGCCGCATTCGGCCAGCGCCGGCGCGGCGGGCGCGAAAGCCGCCGCGGCGCAGACGATCAGGGCGCGGAAACGCTCACCATTCGTAGCGCACGCCCGCCCTGCCGCCGGCGCCGATGAGGCCCTTGCCGCCATAAACGTCGCCTGCGAGATAGGAGCTGAGGCCGCCGCCGTGGTCGAGATTGAAGGCCAGCCGGCCGAGGCCGCGCACCTGGTTGCGGTCGGCCGAGGCGAGGAGATTGTCGGCGTTGAAGGCCGCGCCCGGCAGGAAGCCGCCGTTGATCGCCACGGCGCTGTAGGCGAGGCCGGTCAGCGTGATCGAGACCGGCGTGTCATGCACGACGAGGCCCGAGGTTCCGAGCCGCGCGCCGCCCTGCACCACGATGCGGTTGCCGTTGGCGAGGCCGAGATCAGCCGCGCCGCCGCCATAGCCGAGCCAGGTGAAGCGCGCCCCGACCGTCGGCTCGAGATAGAAGCGCGGATCGAGGATGAAGCGGTAGTTGAGGTTGGCCGCGACCGTCGAGGTGAGCAGGCTCGTTCCGCCGCCGCCGGAGAACACCGCGTTGAAGGGGCCGGCCGGGCCGCCGAAGGCGAGAGAATCGGTGAAATTCTGGTCGACGCTCAGAAGGTCGAACTTGGCGAGGATGTCGGCCGAGAACGGGCCGGTGAAATAGCTCGCATAGGCGCCGAGCGTCGGGCCCTGCACGCGCGCGTGCAGATAGGTCGAGCTCGGCCCCACCACGTCGGGCTGCGCCGAGGCGGTCTGCGTGTTGAGGTTCATGGTCGAAGTCGAGAAGCCGGCGAGCGCGCCGACGATCACGCCGTCTCCGGGCGCGAAGACGCCGCGCATCGTGTAGTCGAGGCCGGTGTGGAAGCCGACGAGGCCCGTCTTGGCCGTGACATAGGTGTTCGTCCCCACCGGCGAGCCGTTGTTGAAGTCGGGGCCCGAAACCGCGGCCGGCCCAAAGGCGTCGCGCCGTTCGTAATTGCCGAAGACCTCGCCCCAGACGCCATAGCGCGCGGGCGCCTCGACCGGGACCGGAACGGGGCCGTCCTTGCTGACGAAGGCTGGCGTGACGGCGCGCGCGGGTTCGGGCGCGACATGGCGCGCCGCGGATTTTTGCGCATGTTTTGCGGCGCGCCGCGGCGCGGGCCGCGAGACGGGCGCGGCCGCGGCGGGCTCAGGCGCCTCGGCGGCGGGCGCGGGAATGCGCTCGCAGGCGCCGTCGACGCGGCGGAAGCCGGCGGCGCAGCGGTTGATTTCCTCTTCGCGGCGGCCGGCGACGGATTTCTCGGCGCTGCGGGCGGTTTCCTGCGCGCTCGACTGCGAAAGCTCGCTCAGCGCCTGGCTGGCGAGGGCCGCGCCGGAGAAGGCCGCCGGATCGACGCCGGCCGCGCCGGCGTTGGTGCACTGGCCGTTCTGAAGCTGAACCCCCTCATAGACGACGGTCGCCTGGTAGAACTGGGTCTCCTGCTTCGTGCACTGGCCGCTCGAAGGGTCGAACTCGACGCAGACGAGCTTCGATTTCGTCACGACCTGCGGCACGGACGAAGGGCAAAGAGACGCGGCATGGGCGCCGGCCGAGCCGCCAAGCCATAGCGCGACGGCCGCGCCCGCAGCCCCAAACCCCTTCGACACCCTGATCGCCATGATCTCAAGCCCCCGCTGAGGCGCGCAGGATAGACCGGAAACATGCGGCGGACTGTGTTGTCGGCGCAACAAGCGCGGTTTAAACTTGCGATCGTCATGACCGGGGCGTCAAAAATCCGCACTGCGCCGCGTCAAGTCTTGTCCCGCCTTGACCGCGCCGTCGCCTGCTCCGCCGCCCCTTCGCGCTGGGCCCCGACGCGAGAGAGGCGGGCGGCGTGCCGGCGCGCACCGCCCGTCGCCGCGGACGGCGCCAAAGGTCGCGGGCGGCCGGCGCTTCGGCGCGGCCCCGGCGCGTCAGCCGCGCGTCGGTCAGCTCCGGGGAGCTTTCGCCATGTCCGTCCATCCGGCGCGCCGCGCGCCTCTCGCGGCCCTCCTCGCCGCAGTTTTCACTTTTGCGGCGGCTCCCTCTTTCGCGGCGCCGGCTGGCGACGCCGACGTCGCCCTGTGCGGACGCTCGCTGTCTGACCCCGACGCCGGCATTCCGGCCTGCACCCGCCTCATCGACCTCGACCGCACGGGGCCGGCCGCGCCCGCGCTCTACAACAATCGCGGCGTCGCCAAGGTGCGCAAGGGCGACCTTGAAGGGGCGATCCAGGACTTTTCGGCGGCGCTCGACCGCAACCCCAATTCGGTCGACGCCTATCGCAACCGCGGCTTCGCGCGGCAGGCGATCGGCGACTTCGACGGCGCCGTCGCCGACTACAGCCAGGCGATCCGCCTGAACCCGAAGTCGCCCGATCTTTTCAACGCGCGCGGCGCGGCGCTCGTCAACCGCGACGAAATCGACCGCGCCGTCGCCGACTACGACCACGCCGTCAAGCTCGACGGCAAATTCGCCAAGGCCTATTACAACCGCGGACAGGCGCGCTATCTGAAGAAGCAGTTCGACCGCGCGGTCGAGGACTTCAACGCCTTCATCCGGCTGTCGCCCAATGAGGCGAAGGGCTATGTGCAGCGCGGCGACGCGCGCCTCGCCCAGGGCGACGCCGCAGCCGCGATCAGCGATTACGACGCCGCCGTCAGGGTCGATCCGAAGAACGGCGAGGCGTATAGCCATCGCGGCGAGGCGGCGCGGCTCAAGGGCGACCTCGACGCCGCCCTCGCCGACCAGGACAGGGCGATGGGGCTCGGGCCGACGCCCGAAATCCACCTGAACCGCGCGCTCGTCTACGCCGATCAGGGCCGGCTCGATCCGGCCGTCGCCGATTGCGACGAGGCGATCCTGCTGCGGCCGAAATATGATCTCGCCTACGCCCAGCGCGGGCGCATGAAGCGGCTTGCAGGAGATCTTGCGGGCGCGCTCGACGATCTCGACCGCGCCGCCGCGCTCAATCCGCGCTCCGCCCTCGCCTTTTCGTTCCGCGGCGACGTCGAGCTGGCGCGTGACGCGCGCGAGCGCGCGCTCGCCGATTTTTCGGAGGCGCTGCGCGTCGCGCCGGACTTCGCCCCGGCGCTCGCCGGACGCGGTCAGGCCTATGAGAAGATGGGCGAGACCGCGAAGGCCAGGGCCGATTATGAAAAGGCGCTGGCGCCGCAGGGCGACGCCGAGGCCGCGCTCGCCCGCCCCGCGCAGAACCTCGCACGGGCGCGCCTTTCGGCGCTCGCCGCGAACGAGGCCTCGGCCGCCAAGTTCGCCGCCGCCGGCGCGGCGAGCGCCGCGAGCGACGCGCGCGCGCGCGCCGAAGCCGACGCGAAGGCCAAGGCCGCCGCGGCGCGCGACGCCGCGGCGATCGAGGCGCGCATCGGCGCCGAAGTCGAGGCGCGCACCAAGGCCGCGGCCGACGCCGCCCGCGCCCGGTTCGAAGCCGAAGCCGCGGCGCAGGCCCGCGCCCGCGCCGAGGCCGACGCACGGGCCAAGGCCGAATTCGAGCGGCAGGCGAAGGCCGCGTTCGAGGCGCGCGTGAAGGCCGAGGTCGAGGCCCGCGCCAAAGCCGCCGCCGAAGCGGTCCAGGCCAGGGCCGCGCCGCTCGCGCCGGCCGGGGTGCGCGTCGCGCTCGTCGTCGGCAACTCCAATTACGCCGAAGTCGCGCGCCTGCCCAATCCGACGCGCGACGCGAAGGCCGTCGCCGAGGCGCTGCGCAAGGTCGGCTTCGATGCGGTTCTGGCCGAAACGGACCTCACCCGAGACAAATTCCTCGCCGCGCTGCGCGCCTTCGAGGCCAAGGTCGACACGGCCGACTGGGCCGTCGTCTATTACGCCGGCCACGGCATCGAGATCGGCGGCGTCAACTATCTGATCCCGGTCGACGCGAAGCTGCGCGCCGACCGGGACGTGCAGGATGAATCGATCACGCTCGACCGCGTGCTGCTTGCGACCGAACATGCGAAAAAGCTCCGGCTCGTGATTCTCGACGCCTGCCGCGACAATCCGTTCGCCCAGCGCATGCAGCGCACCATGGCCTCGCGCTCGATCGGCCGCGGCTTCGCCCGCGTCGAGCCGGAAGGCGGCACGCTCGTCGCCTACGCCGCGCGCGACGGGCAGGTGGCGCAGGACGGCGACGGCGAGCACAGCCCCTTCGCCGACGCCTTCCTGCGCAACGTCGTGAAGCCGCAGCTCGAGATCAACATGCTGTTCCGCCAGATCAGGGACGACGTGCGCGCGGCGACCAAGCAGCGGCAGGAGCCCTTCACCTATGGCTCGCTGCCGGGCGAGGCCTTCTATTTCGTGGCTAAATGATACAAATTCGTCGCAATGACGCGATGAAACCGGGCGCGGCTTGAACTCGCGCCGACCCCTGAGTATGAAAGCCTCGCCTTCAGGAGCGGGCCAGGTCTTCCGCCGGAGCCCGCCGCGTCGTCCTGTCGGGTCGGGCGGCCGCGGCCGCGCGCGGCGCCCGTCGCGAAACCTCCGGCGAAAGAAGCGATGTCCGCACGCGTCACCGTCGCCGCCCCCGCGCGGCTTCATCTCGGCTTTCTCGATCTCAACGGCGGGCTCGGCCGGCGCGTTGGCAGCATCGGCCTCGCCATCGACCGCCCGGCGACCCGGCTTTCGATCGAGCGCGCCGCGCGCGACGAGGCGGAGGGGCCTGACGCCGCGCGCGCCGGCGCCCATGTCGCGGCCCTCAGGCGGCGCCACGCGCTCTCCCATAGTTATAAGGTGCGGGTCGAAACGGCGATCCCCGACCATGTCGGGCTCGGCTCCGGCACGCAGCTCGCCCTCGCGCTCGGCGCCGGCCTGCGCGCGCTCGAAGGCCTGCCGAGCGACCCGGCCGACGACGCGCTTCTGTTGCAGCGCACGCAGCGCTCCGGCATCGGGGCGGCGATCTTCGACGGCGGCGGCCTCGTCGTCGACGGCGGACGCGGCGGCAAGACCGTCACGCCGCCGGTGCTCTCGCGCATGAATTTCCCGCCGGACTGGCGCGTCATTCTCGCCTTCGACCCGGATCTCAAGGGCGTGCACGGGCCGCAGGAGGCGGAATCCTTCGCCGCCCTGCCGCCCTTCGCGGCCGAGGCCTCCGGCGAAATCTGCCGCCTGACGCTGATCCAGGCCCTGCCCGCGCTCGCCGAGACGGACGTCGCGGCCTTTGGCGGCGCGATCGCCCGCATCCAGGAGATCGTCGGCGCCTATTTCGCCCCGGCGCAGGGCGGCGGCGCCTTCACCAGCGCGCGCGTCGGCGCGGCCATGCGGGGCTTCGCGCGCCATGGGGCGCATGGAATCGGGCAATCCTCCTGGGGGCCGACCGGCTTCGCCTTCGCCGGCAGCCAAGCCGAGGCTGAGCGGCTCTGCGGCGTCATGCGCGAGGAATCTAACGCTTTAGGAGTAGACATCCGCGTTTGCGCAGGCATTAATCACGGCGCAATCGTAAGGGGCGAAGCGCCCGAAAAGAAGACGCCATAACGCCATCAGAGGGGATCCGCGTGGCCAAGACCATTCTGCATATGTTGACGCCGCTCAAACATATGAGCCCGTTCGACGTGAACATGGCGCTCGACGCCGGCTACGATTCGGTCACGCCCTACACCAATGTGACGCTCGACGAAGTCACCGCCCTGGTGCAGGACGCGATGTTCTCGCGCTCGCCCAGGGACGCCGTGCGCACCGGCGTCTTCTTCGCCGGCAAGGACGCCGGCCTCGCCCTCGACATGATGGACGTCTTCAAGAAGACGCTGCTGAAGCCTTTCGAAATTTCGGCCTTCGCCGATCCGGCCGGCTCCTTCACCACCGCCGCGGCCATGGTCGCCTGCGTCGAGAAGCTGCTCAAGGAGAAGAAGGGCAAGAGCCTCAAGGAGTCGAAGATCCTGATCTTCGGCGCGACCGGCGTCGTCGGCTACGCCGCGGGCGTGATCTCGGCGATCGAGGGGGCGAAGGTCGCGCTCGCCGGCTATGACGGGGCGAAGCGCGTCCAGGGCAAGGCCGACGACATCAAGGCCCGCTTCGGCGTCGAGACGGTCGGCGTCGACGGCTCGACCGAAGACAAGAAGAAAGAGGCGCTCGAGGGCGTCGACGTCGTCTATTGCGCCGCCGCCGCCGGCGTGCAGGTGCTCTCGAAGGAGCTGCTCGCCTCTTCGAAGAGCCTGCTCGTCGCCGCCGACGTCAACGCCGTGCCGCCCGCCGGCATCGAGGGGCTGCAGCTGTTCGACAATGGCGCGGAGCTGACCGGCGGCGCGCTCGGCGTCGGCCCGCTCGCCATCGGCGACATCAAATACAAGACCGAATCCGGCCTGTTCAAGCGCATGGCCGCCTCCGACAAGCCGGTCGCCTTCGACTTCCGCGACGCCTTCGCCCTGGCGCGGGAGCTTGTCTGAGCATAAGTTCATGAATCCCCAAGGGATTCTGATCGCCTCCGGATCCGGGCGGGCGCTCGCCGAAGCCGCCCGCAAGGCTGGCTTCGCGCCGCTCGTCGCCGATCTCTTCGGCGACGCCGACGCGCGGGCGGCGAGCCTCGCGAGCCGGCGCGCCGGCGACTGGCGCGAAGGTTTTGCGCCCGCGCCCCTCCTCGCCGCGCTCGAGGCGCTCGCCGCCGACGGCGCGCGCCTCGGCGCGCCGCCCGTCGGGCTCGTCTATGGCGCAGGCTTCGAGGACCGGCCGGAGCTCGTCGCGGCGATGGCCGCGCGCTGGCCGCGTCTTGGCAACGCGCCGGACGTCCTGCGCCGCGCCAAAGACCCCGAAAGCCTCGCGGCGCTGTGCCGCGCGCTCGCCGTTCCGCATCCCGCGCGGCGGCGCACGCGGCCTGACGCGCCCGAAGGCTGGCTCGCCAAGGCGCAGGGCGGCGCCGGCGGGACGCATGTCGTCCCGGCCGCGGAGGTCGACGGCGCCGGCGAGGCGGAGGGCGTCTATTTCCAGCGCCGCGTCGGCGGCGCGCCGGTCGGCGTCGCCGTGCTCGGCGACGGGCGCGAGGCGATCGCGCTCGGGGCGAGCCGGCAATGGACCGCGCCCGCGCCGCATGAGCCGTTCCGCTACGGCGGCTGCGCGCGGCCGGCCGGCCTGCCCGCCCCGCTTGACGCGCGCCTGCGCGCCGCGGCCCTCGCCATGGCCCGCGCGCTGGGGCTCAAAGGTTTGAACAGCGTGGATTTTCTGGTCGAAGGCGAGGCCTTTCACCTGATCGAGGTCAACCCCCGTCCCGGCGCCACGCTCGACGTCTATGACGCGGCCGAAGCGCCGCTGATGGGCCTGCATGTCGAGGCCTGCCGCGGACGCCTGCCGCGCGTCGCGCCGATTTTTTCAGGCGCGGCGGCGGCGGCGATCGCCTACGCCCCGCGCGAGATCGCGGCCATGCCGGCGCTCGACTGGCCGGACTGGGCCGCCGACCGCCAGAGCGCCGCGAGCTTCGTCGGCGAACATGAGCCGATCTGCACCGTCACCGCCAGGGCGGGCGAGCCCTTCGCCGCCAGAACCCTGGTCGAGGAAAGAAGCGCCGCCCTCTGGGGGGCCATCGAAAAGGAATTGGGAGAGCGACGCCATGAGCCAGCCTAGCATCAACGCGCTGACGGGCGCCCTCGTCGACGCCATGGTCGCCGACGCCGCGCGGCTGCGCGTCGCCGTGTCGACCGGATCGCGCGGCGAGACCGTCATCGACGCCGGCAAATCCGTGCCGGGCTCGATCGAAGCCGGGCTTCGCCTCGCCGAAATCTGCCTCGGCGGCCTCGGCACGGTGACGCTGTCGCCGACGCGCCTCAATCCGAAATGGCCGTTCGAACTCGCCGTGCGCACGACCGACCCGGTCGTCGCCTGCCTCGCCTCGCAATACGCCGGCTGGGCGCTCTCCCATGGCGAGGGCAAGGGCGCCTTTTTCGCGCTGGGCTCGGGCCCCGGCCGCGCGCTCGCCTGCAAGGAGCCGCTGTTCAACGACCTCGCCTATCGCGACAGGGCCGAGCGCGCGACGCTGGTGCTCGAAAGCGAATGCCCGCCCCCGCCGGAAGTCGTCGACAAGGTGGCCGCCGCCTGCGGCGTCGCGCCCGAAAAGCTCGCCTTCATCTTCGCCCCCACGCAGAGCCTCGCCGGCGGCGTGCAGGTCGTCGCCCGCGTGCTCGAAGTCGCGATGCACAAGGCGCATGAGCTGCATTTTCCGCTCGAGCGCGTCGTCGACGGCCTCGCCTGCGCGCCGCTTTCGCCGCCCCATCCCAAATTCGTCGAGGCGATGGGCCGCACCAATGACGCCATCATCTATGGCGGCCAGGTGCATCTCTTCGTCACCGGCGCCGACGACGACGCGCAGGCGCTCGCCGAAAAGCTGCCGAGCGTGACCTCGCGCGACTTCGGCCGGCCCTTCGCCGAGATCTTCAAGGCCTACAAGGGCAATTTCTACGACATCGACCCGATGCTGTTCAGCCCGGCCGAAGCGATCGTCACCGCCGTCGATTCGGGGCGCTCCTTCCGCGGCGGCGGCGTCGACCACAAACATCTCGACGCCAGCTTCGCCTGAGGGGCGTCCGCCTTGGACGATTTCGCGCAAGACGCCGCGACGGCCGGAGCGCCGCGCATCGCGGTGGCGGTCGATCTCTATGACTGGCACGCCCGCGACCTCTGCGCCGCCTTCGCCCGCGCCGGGGCGCGGGCGACGCCGATCCGGCTCGCCCAATGCGGCTTCGACACCCGCCGCAGGCACGGGCTTTCGATCCACGGATTTGGCGGCGACCTGCCCGACGCCGTGTTCGTGCGCGCGATCGGCTCGGGCACCTTCGAGAGCGTGACCCTGCGCCTGTCCGTGCTGCATGCGCTCGAAGACCTCGGCGTTCTTGTCGGCAACGGCGCGCGGGCGATCGAAATCTGCGTCGACAAGGCGGCGACGAGCTTTCGCCTCCTCGCCGCCGGCCTGCCGACGCCGCCGACCTGGGCCGTGCAGTCCGAAGACGCGGCGCGCCGGATCGCGCGGCGCGAATGCGCGCATGGCCCGCTGGTGCTGAAGCCTTTGTTCGGCGCGCAGGGCTTCGGGCTGAAGCTCATCCGCTCCGAAGACGACCTGCCGGCGCTGCACGAAGTCGAATATGTCTATTATCTACAGCGTTTCGTCGCCGCGCCAAAAGACGCGCGGGACTATTCGGACATGCGCTTCTTCGTGTCGAACGACGCTGTCGTCGCGGCCATGATCCGGCGCGCGCCGGACTGGATCACCAACATCAAGCTCGGCGCGAAGCCGGAGCGCCTCGACGCCGACCCCGCCCTGTCGCGGCTCGCGCTGCGCGCGGCTGAAAGCGTCGGCGCGCAATTTTGCGGCGTCGACATGATCTGCGACGAAAAAGGCGCCCCGCAGCTTCTCGAAGTCAACAGCATGCCGGGGTGGCGCGGGTTGCAGAAGGTCGCGTCGTTCAGCGTCGCCGACCGGCTCGCCGGCGATTTTCTGCAGCGCATGCGCGCGGGCGCGAAAACGGTCGCGCGAGTCGCATGAGCGCGGCGGCCGCGCTCCACCCGCCGGCGCCGGCGCCAACCGGGCCGGAGCAGGCGTTCGTCGCCTCCTGCCGCGACGAGATCGAGGCGCTGAAGCCCGGCAACGTGCATGTCCACGCCGCGGGCCATGGCATGACGGTCGACCAGTTTCTGCAAAGCGCCGAGGTTTCGGCGCCGCCCTTGTGCGCGCGCGGCGCGCCTGTAGGCGCCCGCATTCTCGGCGCGACGCGGGCGAGCGTCGCACGCGTCGGACTCAACACCAATCTCGGCATCGTGCTGTTGTGCGCGCCGCTCGCCGCCGCGGCCGAAACGGCGGCGCCGGCCGCTCGCGGCGACGCCGCCGCGTCGCTGCGCGCCGCGCTCAAGACGGTCTTGCGCGCGCTCGATCTCGCCGACGCCGAAGCGGCCTATGAGGCGATCCGCCTCGCTTCGCCCGGCGGCCTCGGCGCGGCCGCGCGCCATGACGCGCGCGAGCCCGCGACGACGACCCTGATCGAGGCGATGCGCGAGGCGCAGGGACGCGACATGATCGCGCGGCAATATGCGCAGGACTTCGCCGAGCTGTTTGGCGCGGGCCTTCCCGCCCTGCGCGCCGCGCGCGAACAGGGCGCCCGCGCGCCATGGCTTGCGAGCGTCGTCCATATGGAGTTTCTGGGCCGTTTCGACGACAGCCATGTCGCGCGCAAATTCGGGCCGGACGTCGCGCGCGGCCTGCGCGAACAGGCGGCGCCGTTGCGCGAAAGATTTTCCGCATCGCGAAATCCGGTTGAATTCAACGCCGAATTGCTGGCCTTCGACGCGGATCTCAAATCCCGCGGGCTCAATCCCGGGACGACCGCCGACCTCACCGTCGCGACGCTGTTCGCGGATCGGCTAATCGACTTGATTGCGCGCGACAATAATGATTGAGTGCGCGCCGGCGGACCAGCGCCGCTTCTATCCGGCTAACCGGCCCGGCCAAGACGGGCGCTGACAACAAGGATCGGACCTTCATATCCGTTTCTTCCTCGATCGATATCGAAGAAGGATGTCTCCATGGGAGGGTTGTTTAACATGACCAAGATCAACAAACTGATGGTTGGCGAGTCGCTCGTCGGCGAAGGCAACGAAGTCGCCCACATCGACCTGCTCATCGGCCCGCGCGGCAGCGCCGCCGAGACGGCGTTCGCCAACGCGCTCGTCAACAACAAGGACGGCTTCACGTCGCTGCTCGCGGTCGTCGCGCCGAACCTGCTGGCCAAGCCCGCCACCGTGATGTTCAACAAGGTGACGATCAAGAACGCCACCCAGGCGGTGCAGATGTTCGGCCCGGCCCAGCGCGGCGTCGCCAAGGCGGTCGCGGACTCGGTCGCCGACGGCGTGATCCCGGTCAAGGAAGCCGCCGACCTGTTCATCTCGGTCGGCGTGTTCATCCACTGGGAAGCCAAGGACGACCAGAAGATCCAGGACTACAACTACCAGGCCACGAAGGAAGCCATCGCCCGCGCCGTCGCCGGCGAGCCGACGCCCGAGACCGTCGTCGCCGAGCGCAACACGGCCAAGCACCCCTTCGCCCCGAACTAAGACGTGACGCGCGGCCCCCAGGGTCGCGCCGAATGAAAAACCCTCCTCGGCGCCTTTTACGGGCGCCGGTCCTCCGCCATCGATCCGCCGCCGCAGCGGAAGGAGCCTCGCTCTTTCCGCTGCGCGCGGTTTGGCGGCGAAGGCCGTGCGCAGAGCGCGCCAAAGACGCCGCAACGCCGCGGGACAGGGTCGTCTTCGGGACCAGCCTGAAAAAAACAACGAAGTCCGGGAGGGAGTCTAGTGGCTCCCTCTCGCCATTTCCGGCGTCGCGGCGAGGTCGCGGCCCGTCAGCTGGCCGTCATGCAGCGCCGACGCCACCAGCGCGCCGGCCACGCCCCCCCGCTTGAGCGCCTCAAGATCCTCAGCGTCGCGCACGCCGCCGGCCGCGAAGACCGTTCGCGCGCCCAGCGCTTTCACCGCCGCGACGCGGCTGAGGTCAGGCCCCGCGTTGGCGCCGATCCGGCCGAAGGTCATGACGATGACGCGCGCCGGCCAGAGATGGGGCGCGTCAAGCAGGCCGGACGGACCGACCAGCGCGTCGCCGCGGAAATCGAGCGACAGGATGAGCCGTCTTTCATTGCGCAGCTCTTTGAGCGGCTCGACGCTGTCGAGCGACTCGCTTCCGATCACGAGATGGGCGTAGCGGTGACGCGCCAGAAAGGCCCGCGCGCTCGCCCCGTCGCGCGCGCCCGCGTCGACCCAGAACATCGTCTCGGGAAAGGCGGCGTAAAGTTCGAGCAGCGCCTCGCGATGATCGCCGGTCCCTTCTATGGCGTCGAGGTCGGCGACATAGATGATCGGGAACGGATGCAGCGCCAGGAATCCCGCGGCGACGTCCACCGGGGCGCTGGTCGCGGACAGAGGAGTCTTGATAGGGGCGTAGAATTCGCGACGCCCCAGACGCGCGCGCACAGCCGTTCCCTTTTTGAGGTCAATGACGGGGATGACGTCCATTCAAGTCAAGGCTCCGGTTCTGGATCACATAGCCGTGCGTGAACTCCACGACTTTTCTAAGATCACCACGCGAATTTTCACTTTTTAGTAGAGGTTTTCGAAGTCATGAGCGCGATCATCGGCTGGGACGTGGGCGGCGCCCATCTGAAAGGCGCCCGCGCCGAGGATGGAGTCGTGACCGCCGCCGCGCAGATCCCCTGCCCGCTGTGGCTCGGGCTTGGCGAACTCGACCGGGCCTTCGGCGAGGCGCGGGCCGCGCTCGGCCGCGCGCCCCTCAACGCCGTGACCATGACGGGCGAATTGTCCGACGCCTTCGCGACGCGCGCCGACGGGGTCGAGGGACTGGCCGAAATCGCCGCGCGCCTTCTCGCGCCGGACCGCGCCTTGATCTACGCCGGCGCCGCGGGCTTCGTCGCGCCCGAGGCGGCGCGCGCCCACGCCGCCGACATCGGCTCGGCCAACTGGCGCGCCAGCGCTGAATTCGCCGGCCTGCGCCTTGACGAAGCGCTTTTCGTCGACATCGGGTCCTCAACCGCCGATCTCATCCCCATCGCTTCGGGCGCGCCGGTGGCGTTGGGGGCGACCGACGCCGGGCGGCTCGAACATGGCGAGCTCGTCTACACGGGCCTCTCGCGCACTTTCCTCATGGCCGGCCCGCGGCGCGTTCCCTTCGCGGGCCGGCTGACCGGCCTGATGAACGAATGGTTCGCCGACATGGCGGACGTCGGCCGCATCCTCGGCCGCCTGCCGCCGGACGCCGACTCCATGGACGCGCCGGACGGGCGTGAGAAGACGCCGCAAGCCTCCGCCGCGCGGCTCGCGCGCATGATCGGGCGCGATTCTGAGGAGGCCGACGCCGCCGCCTGGCGCGGGCTCGCCGCCTATTTCGCCGAAACGCAGCTGCGCGAGATCATGGACGCGGCCTTCCTCGTGCTGTCGCGCGGCGCGCTCGGCGAAGACGCGCCGATCCTCGGCGCCGGCGTCGGCCGGGACATCGCCGCCGAGCTCGCGCGCCGGCTGGGGCGCCCCTTCATGCCTTTCGACGCGCTGATCGAGGCGACGCCCGAGGCGCGCGAAAAAGCCGCCGACTGCGCGCCGGCGGCGGCGCTGGCGCTTCTCGCGGCGCGTCAGCCTGGCGCGTAAAAACGCTCGCGCGCCTCGACCAGCCACGACCACGCCTCACGTTCCTCGGGGCCCGCCGTTTTTTCTATGGCGATCGACAGATGATCCATCTCGCGCTCGATTTTCTCGCGCGGCAAAAGGCGCAGGCGGGTAATCAGCACGGCCGCCTCGAGCACGGCCGCGCGGGCGCGGTTCATGCCTTCGAACGGCCGGTGCGCGACGAGGCTTTCGACGCGGCACAGGAAGCGCGGCCGCTCCGCATGATCCTCGACATGTTCGACCGCGAGCGTCGCGTGGGACAGCGCCGCCGCAAGCCGCGGCGGGCGGCCGGGCTCGGTCGGCGCGAGCGGCCAGTCGCGCCGACCGGTGACAAGTCCTGCAAAAATTCGCGCGTCGTCGACATAGCTTGCGACCGCGAAAGGCACGGCGCGCAGATTGTCGAGCGTCGTCGACGGGCGGAAGGGCGCGATGATCCAGCGGCCCGCGTCTCCGGTCAGGCCGAGCGGCGCGAGATGCGGGCGCCCCGCGCCGTCGAGGGAGGTGACGACGGCTTCGCGGATCACGGCTCGCCGCGCTCCGCGGGCTTTTTTTCGCTCTCGCCCTTCTCCTTCTGGCGCAGCGTGTGGCCGGCGTCGCGCAGCCGGTCGCGCTCCTCCTGCGCCTTGTCCGCGCCGACGCCCCAGTCGAGCGGCTCGTCCTGCATGTAGCGCTTGCCGAGCGCGAAGGCGATCTCCGCCTTCTGCAGCTCCGCGCCGAGATAGAAGGCGTGGCCGCCGTCGGTCTCGACCCCGAGCCTGGGGAAGAACGAAAAGGCGTCGCGCTCTATATGATGCACGTCCTTGTTATAGACGTGCAGCCCGTCCTCGGCGACGGCGATGCGGTAGTTCTGGTCGCGCACGTCGGCGGCCATGTCGGCGATCTCCTGCGCGTTCGAGGGGAAGGGGCGCATGTCGTGAAGCTGGACGAGGCCCGCGCCGAATCCCTTCGGCAGGGCGTCGCCGGCGGCGGCCGCGAACATCAGGCGCCGCGCCGCGTCGTGCTCCTCGAGCGTGCGCCTTGTATGAGGACTGACATGAACGGTCAGCATGTTGCGGATCTTGAGCTCGGAGCAGACGCCGAGCAGCGCCGCCGTGACGCCTCCAGAATCGGCTTCCGTCAGCTCGGTGAGATTGCCCGTGCCCATCATGATCTCGACGTCGGGCAGTCGCCGCCGCGCCTCGACGTAGCGCACGATCGAATCGGCGAAGCCGTAATGGATGGGGTCGAGAATCGGATCTATGATGAAACTCATGTTTCGCGCGCGGGCCTTCTCCGCCGCGCGCACGAGCGAGTCGAGGTCATGCACCGGCGAGCCGACGAGGATCGGCGTCGTCGCCGTTGCGTCGGCGATCTCGAGACAGGTTTCGTCGAGGCTCAGCAAAAAATCCGCTCCCGCGAGCGCGGCGCGGCGCAGCTCCGTGCGGTTGAAGGAGTCGACGCTGACCCTGAGCCCCTCCCGCTTCAGAGCCCCGACCGTCGCCTCAAGATGCGGAAACTCGGTGTCGGGCAGGCAGCCGAGGTCGATGACGTCGGCGCCCTTGCGGCTCAGGCTTCTGGCGCGGGCCACGATCTCGTCGATCGACAGGGCGGTGGCGTCGACGATCTCGGCGAAGATGCGCATGTCATAGCCCGAAAGATCGGGCTCGCGCGCGCCATGGCCGAGATAGACCGGCAGGTCGGAGACTTCGTCGGGGCCGCGCAGGACGGGCGCGCCGAACGCTTCGGACAGCTTTTCGAGGTCGCCGCGAAAGCGCCCCGGCAGGATGATCCGGTCGGCCTCGACCGGGCGCGGCAGGCGGCGCAGCAATATGGCGTCCGTCATCAGCGCCGCGACCTTCACGCCCGCGTTGAAGATCGTCCAGGAGAACGGCGTCTCGCCGAGCCCCTCGAGGACGCGCCTCAGACGCGGATAGGCGAGATGCCCGGTGACGAAAAGCAGGCGCTCTCTGGGCGCGGCGCCCTCCCCGTCCGCCATGACGCGCTCAGGCCGCGCGCGCGGCCGGGCGGGCGACGAGCCGCCCCGGCGTTCCGGCCTCGCTGAAGCGCGCCCTCGCGCCCGCGAGATCGGCCGGGCCCGCAAGATAGACGCGCGCCCCGCTCGCCGCGGCGTAGCGCGGGAACAGCGGATCGACGACGCCGGCGGCCGCAAGATCGGCGAGCGAGGCGCCCGCCGCGACGCCGCAGGACTTGACCAGCAGAAGGTCGCGCGCGCCGAGCGCGCGGGCGAGCCACGCCGACAGCGAATCCGAGGTCATCTCCCAGCTCGCCTCGACCGTCGGGTCGCTCGAGGCCATCGCGTGCGGCAGCCAGACGGGGATGCGGCCCGAGGCCAGCGTCGCGAAAATTTCGGCGCGCGAGGCGGCGGGCTTCAGCCGCGGCCACGCCGCGCGCAGCACCAGCGCATATTGATGCATGGCGAGCAGCGCGAGGCGGTGCGCCGTCGCGTCGTCGAAGCCGAGCGGCTCCTGCGCGCGGCGCACGGCGTCGGCGAAGGGGCCGCCGCCCGGGACGATCACGAGGCCCCGGCCCGGACAGGCGGGCGCCATGGCGAGCGCGTCGAGCCAGGGCTCGCGCGCCGGGGCCGCGGCGAGGCTGCCGCCGATCTTGGCGACGATGAGGTTCATCGCCCGCCCGCCCGCGCCAGCGGGGCGAGCGCCGGCTCGACGCCCGCGCCGAACAGGTCTTCGAGCGCGGCGGTCTCCTTGGCGCGCTCGCGCACCATCTCGACCCCGACCGCGCCGCGGATCACGTCGAGCTTTTCGACGCGCACCTTCACCCTCTGGGCCGCAGGATGGCGCAGCACGCTTTCGGCGATCTCGCGCGCGAGCGTCTCGACGAGCTCGATATGGCCGCGCCCGGTGATGATGCGGATCGCGTCGGTGACGAGGTCGTAGGAGAAGACGTCGCGCATGTCGTCGGAATGAAGCCGCGCCCGCGCGACGTCGACGTCGACGTTGAAGCGCACGTCCTGCTTCTTCTCGCGCTCGAACTCATAGGCGCCGATGAAGCAGGGCATGACGAGATCGCGCACGAAGATAAGGTCGGTTTCGGCGGCCTCCTGCGTCGGCACATAGCCGCGCCCGAGCAGGCGCCAGTCGACGCCGCCGGCGGGCCCGTCCGTCGCCTCCTCGCCGAGCGGGATGAGGTCGCGGATCATGGCGAAGGCCGCCGGATCGAGCGGCCCGGCGCGGTCGCCGCCCTGGCACAGCGCGCCGCGGAAGCCGAGATAGTCCGGCCGCAGCGGCAGCAGGCGCGGCGCGTCCGGCGGCTCGAGCGAGCCGGCGAGGCCGCAGACGAGCTTTCTGGCGCGGCAGCGCTCGACGAAGGCGGACAGCGCCGCGACGTCCATATGGTCGAGCAGGCGCCCGCGCCCCTTGCGGCAGGTGTCGAGCATGGCGCCCTTGAAGCCCGCCCGCGCCATGTCGTCGACGAGCGCGAGGTCCGGCGCGAGATCGGCGAACAGCACGCCGACGAGCGAGGTCTTGCGCGCGAGCGGCGCCAAGGCCGCCACGACCTCGGCCGCGTTTTCGGGCTTCAGCCCGATCTTGACGAAATCGGCGCCGGCGCCGGCGAGCGCCTCCGCCGCCTCGACGGCCTCCTGCGGCGCGTGGAAGCGCTCGCCCGCGGCGGCGCTGACGGGCTTGCGGCGCGCGACGAGCCGCACGACCGCGGCGACCGTCGCGGCGGGCAGCGCGCCGAGCGCCCCGCGCTCCGGGTCCTTGAGGTCGATCACGTCGGCGCCGCCGGCGAGCGCCGTCTCGGCTTCGGCCGCGTCGATCACGCTCGCCAGCATCGCAGTCATGAGAAACGTCCTTCAGGAGCGCGCCGCCGGGGGGACGTCGTCGCGGGCGGCGCCCCCGGCGTGTTCCATGTTTCCGGCGTTTTCTATTTTCAACGCATGAAGCGCAGGGAAATGTCCATCGAAAAGTGTCAGACCGCCGCCCCGGCCGCGGCCGGGGCGCGAAACCCCAGAAAATTGCGCAGGAGGCGATGGCCGCTCTCGGTCAGGATCGACTCCGGGTGGAACTGGACGCCGAAGGTCGGATGGCGTTTGTGGCGCAGCGCCATGATTTCGCCCTCGGGCGACCAGGCGGTGGCCTCAAGTTCGGTCTCATAGCCGTCGAGTTCGACGATCAGCGAATGATAGCGACCGACGCTGAGCGGCTGCGGCAGGCCGGCGAGGACGTCGGAGCCCGTGTGGCGGATGGCGCTCGCCTCGCCGTGCGTCGGCCGCAGCGCCCGTGTCACGAGCCCGCCGAAGGCCTGGCCGATGGCCTGATGGCCGAGGCAGACGCCGAGGATCGGCACGCGCCCCGACCATTCCCTGATCAGGTCGATCGACATGCCGGCCTCGTTCGGCGTGCAGGGGCCGGGCGAGACCAGGATGGCGTCGAAGGGCTCGGCCGGCGGCGGCGCGTCGTTGCGCACCACGACGGGCGTCTCGCCGAGTTCGCGCAGATAGCCCGCGAGCGTGTGGACGAAAGAGTCGTAATTGTCGACGACGAGGATCATGCGAACTCCCGCGCCCCGAAGGCCTGGAAGATGCGCCGCGCCTTGTCGAGCGTCTCGACATATTCGGAGGCCGGGTCGGACGCGGTGACGATGCCGCCGCCGGCCTGCACCACGCACAGCCCGCGCCGGAAGCTCGCCGTGCGGATGACGATGTTGAGGTCCATGAGGCCGTTGAAGCCGAGATAGCCGAGCGCGCCGCAATAGGGCCCGCGCGCGTGGCGCTCGAGCTCGGCGATGATCTCCATGGCGCGCAGCTTCGGCGCGCCGGTGATCGAGCCGCCGGGAAAGGCCGCGGCGAGCAGGTCGACCGGCGTGAATCCTTCGGCGAGCCGCCCCGTCACGGTCGAGACGAGATGATGCACGCTGGCGTAGGTCTCCACCGCGCACAGATGCGGAACCTTGACCGAACCCGGCGCGCAGACCCGCGAAAGGTCGTTGCGCAGCAGGTCGACGATCATGACGTTCTCGGCGCGGTCCTTGCGGCTTTCGGAAAGCGCCTTGGTCTGCAGCATGTCGAGCAGCGCGTCATGCGTGAAGCGGGGCCGCGTGCCCTTGATCGGCCGCGTCTCGACGAAGCTCCCGTCGACGCGCAGGAAGCGCTCGGGCGAGGCCGAGGCGATGGCGAAGCCCTCATGCTCCAGAAAGGCGGCGAAGGGCGCCGGATTGACCGCGCGCAGGCGCCGGTAAAAGCCGAAGGGGTCGAAGCCGTCAGGGACCGGCGCCGCGAAGCGCTGCGACAGATTGGCCTGGAAGATGTCGCCGGCGAGGATGCGCTCGATCACCTCGGCCACCGCGCGCTCATAGCCCTCGCGCGTGAAATTGCTCGCAAAGCCCGACAGCGAGGCGAGGCCCGGCGGCGGCGCCCTGAAGCCGCAGATGCGGTCGAGGATCTCGTCCGCCCGGCTCCGCGCCCGCGCCCGCCGCGCCCCGGGCTCGGTCTCGGGGAAGCCGGTCGAAACGACGAAGGCGCGCCGCAGGATCATGTCGAAGGCGACGACGACGTCATAGAGCCCGATCGAGAGGTCGGGAAATTCGAGCTCGTCGAATTCGGCCGCCGGCAGGCGTTCGAGGCTGCGCCCGAGGTCATAGGAGAAAAGCCCGGCCGCCCCGCCCTGGAACGGCGGCAGGCCCGGTTCGAGCGGCAGCGCGAAGCGGGCGAGCGCCGCCCTGAGCCTTGCAGTCCACGACGGGTCGCTCCAGCGCCCGGTCAGCCGGTCGAACGGGTCGGCGGCGACGAAGCCGTAGCGCCCGAGCGCGCCGTCGGCCATGGCGCTGTCGAGAAAGGTCAGCATCGGGAGGCCGCGCAGCGCTGCGGCGATCTCGACCGGATCGGCGAAATCGATCTCCTGAACGACGAGATCTCGGGCGGCGACGTCTTGGACGAGCATGGGCTTCAGCGTGCGGGGGCTTGCGCCCGACGGTTTTGCGACGCGGCGCCGGCGGGCCGGAAAGCCGGCGGACGGTCGGAGCATCGCGCGCGGCGCGGCGGCGCGCAAGGCCGTCGCGCCAAGGGCGCGCGCGCGGCGGGGCGCGCGGAGCGGTCAGCCCTTTTTCGGCGCCTCGGGCTTGCCGTCCTTCGGCGCGTCCTCGGGCTTGGGCGCGGGCTTTGGCGCGTCGATCGGCTTCGGCCGGCCCTTGTAGGCGTAAAGCGCCGCGGCCCGCGCCGCGGCGTCGGCATGCAGGGCTTCGGCATGCAGGGCTTCGGCGTGATGATGATGCGGCATGGGTCTCTCCCCGGCGCCTGAACGGCGATTGTCCTTGTCGGGCGGCAAGGCCGCCACGCGCCGCGTCCTATGCCGCGCGCCGGCCGGGGCGTCAACGCCTCTGTCTGGAAAGCGTCCCGCCCGCCGGGTGAAAAACGCGGCATCGGCGTCTTGCGCCTGTTTTACGACTAACGTAGCATCCGCGCGCTTCTGGAAAGGGGCCGACCGCCCGGCCGGCTCATAGACGCCCGTCGTCCCGCCTCAAGTCCTCCCGCCGACGTCCGTCCAGCCGCATGGTTTCGATCGCGACGCTCCGGCCGGCGGCATGCGGCCCGGCGGGCGCGACGCGACAGGCGGCGGACCGCGCGATTCGGGCGGCCGCGCGACCAAAGACAAGGCGGGAGAGCGATGAGGAGGAACGGTCCATGGTCGAGGCCCTGATCGACGGCAAGCCCGCCTCGCTCGACGCGGCGACGGCGCGCGCCGCAGAAATCCTGTCCGCCGCGCGTTTCCCGCTGATCGGCGGGCTCGGCGCCGACGTCGCCGGCGCGAGCGCCGCCATTCTGCTCGCCGAGCGCCTGCGCGGCGCCTATGACCACATGCGCTCGGCCGAGATCTTCCCCGACCTCGCCGTGTTCCGGCAGGCCGGCGCCATGATGACCACGCCCTCCGTCGCGCGGCTCCAGGCCGACGTGCTGGTGTTCGTGGGCGACGACCTCGCCGAGATCTGGCCGCAGGTCATGGAGCGCCTCGAGCCCGGCGCCGTCCCCTATTTCGACCTTGAGAAGGCGCGCCGCAAGATCGTCTGGATCGCCCCGCCGAAGGGCGCGAAGATCGACGGCGCGGAGCTGCTTACGCTCGAGGGCCTCGACGTCAAGAGCGCGCTCGCGCTGCTGCGCGCGCGCGTCGCCGGCAGGCCGGTCGCCGCGCCCGCCGCGACCGTCGCGGCGTTTGACGCGGCGGCGGCGATTCTCAACGCGGCCCGGTTCGGCGTGTTCGTCTGGGGCCCGCGCCTGCTCGACGCGCTCGCCGTCGAAATGGCCCTCGGGCTTCTCCTCGACCTCAACAAGACGACCCGCTTCACGAGCCTGCCGCTCGGGACGAGCGACAACGCCGCCGGCGTCACCCAGACGTCGGGCTGGAGCACCGGCTTTCCGCCGCGCACCGGCTTCGGGCGCGGCTATCCCGAGCATGACGCCTGGAAATATCAGGCGGCCCGCCTGATCGACGCCGGCGAGGCCGACGCCGCGCTGTGGATCTCGTCCTACAGCGCGAGCGCGCCGGACTGGGCCGGGGCCGCGCCGCTCGTCGCGCTGACGGCGCAGGAGACGCCGTTCAAATCCACGCCCGCCGTCGAAATCCGCGTCGGGCGCCCCGGCGTCGACCATGACTGCGCCGATTTCGCCAGGGAGGCCGCGGCGATCGTCGCGCGCACGGCCTCAGCGCCGAGCGCGGCGCCCACGGCCGCGGCGGTCCTGCGGGCCATCGCCGCAAAGCTGCCGCAAGGCGCCAAAGGGACGGGAGACGCCTGATGCTCACTCTTCTGAAAGGCGGCCGGGTCGTCGATCCGCTCAACGGGCGCGACGAGGTCGGCGAGGTCTGGATCGAGGACGGCCGCATCGTCGCGCCGCCGCAGGGCAAGGCGCCGGATCGGACCTTCGACCTCTCCGGCAAGATCGTCATGGCCGGCGCGATCGACATCCATTCGCACATCGCCGGCGGCAATGTGAACACCGCCCGCCTGCTGCTGCCCGAGCTGCACCGCGCCCGCATGGCGCCGCAGCTGCCGCTCGGCACGGCCAAATGGTCGACCTATGAAACCGGCGTGATCTACGCCGGCATGGGCTTCACCACGGTGGTCGAGCCCGCCGTCGCGCCGCACCAGGCGCTGCAGGCGCACCTTGAACTGTCAGACATCCCGATCATCGACAAGGCCACGCTGACCATTCTCGGCAACGACGACTTCTTGTTGTCTCTGCTGCGCGACAATGAGAGCCCGGCGGCGGTCGCCGACTATGTGGCGGCGACGCTCGCCGCGACCAACAGCCTCGGCCTCAAATGCATCAACGCCGGCGGCGCCGAGGCGTTCAAATACAACGCGCGCACCTTCGGCCTCGACGACGTGGTGCCTTTCTATGGCGTGACCTCGCGGCGCATCGTCGAGGGGTTGCAGCAGGCGCTCACCGACCTCAAGGTGCCGCATCCGCTGCATCTGCACATGAACAATCTCGGCGTGCCCGGCAATGTCGAGACGGCGCTCGCCACCATCGAGGCGGCGCGCGGCATGCCGCTGCATCTCGCCCACATGCAGTTCTACGGCTACGGCTCGGAGGGCTCGCACGGCTTCTCGTCGGCGGCGGCGCAGGTCGCGGCCTCGGTCAACAGCCACAGCAACGTCACGATCGACGTCGGCCAGGTGATGTTCGGCCAGACGGTGACGATCTCGTCCGACGTGCTGCGCCAGTTCAGCGCGACGGGCGGCGCGAAGCCGAAGAAGTCGGTGATCTACGACGGCGACGCCAACGGCGGCGGCATCGTCCCCTATCTCTACAGGGAGGGCGATTTCGTCAACGCGCTGCAATGGGCGATCGGCCTCGAACTGTTCCTGCTGGTCGAAGATCCCTATCGCATCTTCTTCACCACCGACCACCCGAACGGCGCGCCCTTCACCTCCTACCCGGACATTCTGGCGCTGCTGATGAGCCGCCAGAAGCGCGCCGAGGTTCTCGCGCGCGTGCCGCAGGACATGCTTTCGCTGACCACCCTGCCCTCGATCGACCGCGAATATTCGATCCATGACGTCGCGACCATGACGCGCGCCGCGCCGGCCCGGCTGTTCGGCTTCAAGGACCGCGGCCAGCTCGCGCCGGGCGCGGTCGCCGACGTCGCGGTCTACACGCCGGGCGACGATTTCGCGAAAATGTTCCGCCGCGCGCATCTCGTGTTCAAGGACGGCGACCTCGTCGTGCGCGACGGCGAGATCAGCCATTATCGCTGGGGCAAGGCGCTGAAGGTCATGCCCGGCTTCGACCGCGCCATCAACCGCCGGCTCGAAGACTATTACGAGCGCCACTACGGGATTTCCTACAACATGTTCGCGGTTCCCGAGCATATCCTGCCGCGCGAAAACCCCTTTGAGGAGGTCGCATGCGCGCGATAACCGCCAACGGCGTCCGCATCGACGACAGCTTCGCGGAAGCCTTCCCGATGCGCGGCACGGCGATCGTGCTGACGGCGCCCAACGCCAAATGGGCGATGCAGGCGGCGGTCACCATGACCGGCTTCGCCACCTCGGTCATCGGCTGCGGCGTCGAGGCCGGCGTCGACCATGAGCTGTCGCCCGACGAGACGCCGGACGGGCGCCCCGGCGTGCGCGTGCTGCTGTTCTCCATGTCGACCGACATGCTCGGCTCGCAGCTCGTGACCCGCGCCGGCCAATGCGTGTTGACCTCGCCGGGGTCGGCCTGCTTCGCCGATTTCGACGCGCCGGACCGCATTCCGATCGGCGACCAGCTGCGCTATTTCGGAGACGGCTGGCAGATCTCGAAGAAATTCCTCAACCGCCATTTCTGGCGCGTGCCGGTGATGGACGGCGAATTCCTCTGCGAAGGAACCACCGGCCTCACCAAGAAGGCCGTCGGCGGCGGCAATCTTCTGGTCATGGGCGCGACTTTCGAGTCGACCATGAACGCCTGCGAACACGCGCTCGAGGCCATGAAGAAGATTCCCGGCGCGATCATGCCTTTCCCCGGCGGCGTCGTGCGCTCGGGCTCGAAGGTCGGCTCGAAATACGCCGGCGTGCCGGCCTCGACCAATGACGCCTATTGTCCGACGCTGCGCGGCGTGACCAAAACCGCGCTCGAGGACGACATCGGCTGCGTGCTCGAAATCGTCATCGACGGACTCGACGAAAAGGCCGTCTCCGACGCCACGCGCGCCGGCCTCGGAGCCATCGTGGCGCTTGGGCCCAAAGACGGCGCCCTGCGCGTCGGCGCCGGCAATTACGGCGGCAAGCTCGGGCCGTTCCATTTCCATCTCAAGGACCACCTGCCGTGACCGTGCGTCTCACCCTCAAGGCGGAGCCGGACCAGCGGCTCGACCTCTCGCCGCTCGTCCCCCATCTCCTCGCCGGCAAGAGCGAGGCCGAGATCGCCGCGATCGAGCTTCAGACCACCAGGGAAAAGCGCACGGTCGGCGACATGTTCTCCGTGAAGCTCGACGGCGACGGCGAGGCGGTGCGCATCGAGGGCGGCTCGGCGCGCTTCGACCATGTCGGCGCGGCGCTCGCCTCGGGCGAACTCCTGCTCGAAGGCGACTGCGGCCAGTCGGCCGGGCGCGGCATGTCCGCGGGCCGGCTGACGATTCGCGGCTCGGCCGGCCCCTTCGCCGCCTCCGCCCTTTCGGGAGGGATCATGGAGATTGCGGGCGACGCCGGCGATTTCCTCGGCGCGCCGCTCGACGGCGAGATGGAGGGCATGAGCGGCGGGCTCGTCGTGGTGCGCGGCTCGGCCGGCGCGCGCGCCGGCGACCGGATGCGGCGCGGGACGATCGTCGTCGAAGGCGCGGCCGGCGACTACGCCGGCAGCCGCTTCATCGCCGGCACGCTGATCGCGGTCAGGGGCGCCGGCGCCCTGCCCGGCTATCTGATGCGGCGCGGCACTCTGGTGCTTGGAACCGCGCCCGCGCTCGGGCCGACCTTCGTCGACTGCGGCGCGCATCGCCTTTCGTTCATGGGCCTGTTCGCCCGTTTCCTGAACGACTACAGCGCCGGCGCGGCGACGCTGCTGCGCGAGCGCTGCGCCCGTTTCGGCGGCGACACGGCGGCGCTCGGCAAGGGCGAAATTCTGTTTCCGGCGGCCTGAAGGCCGCCGGCGCCTTATAAGCGCTCAGCCCCGCGCCATCGACCTGGCGCGGGCGCGCAGCAGATTGAGGCAGTCGAGGCTCGCCGCCATGTCAAGCGCGGAAAAGCCGTCCTGCGTCTCAAGCTTCGGATCGGCGCCGGCGGCGAGAAGCCGCGCCGTCGCCTTCGCCCTGCCGGCCGAGGCGGCGTACATGAGCGCCGTCACCCCGCCGTCGTTGCGGCTGTCGATTGCCGCCCCGGCTTCAGCCAGAAGGTCGATCATCTCGCCGCGGTCCTCGACGCAGGACAGCCAGACCGCCGTGTTGCCATCGCCGTTGCGCGCCTCGAGCTCGGCGCCGGCGGCGATCAGCGCGCGCGCGGCCTCGGGCTCGCCTTCGAGGCAGGCGCGCATCAGCGGCGTCAGGCCGCGCGGATCGCGCGCCAGCGCGCCCGCAAAACCCTTCGCGCCGAGCCAGAAGTCAAGGTCGAACCCCATCAGCCGGCCTTCCGCGCCCAGGCCTCATAGCCGCCGTCGAGGCTGTAGACCTCCTGAAAGCCGAAATCGGTCAGGATGCGCGCATATTCCTGGCTGGCGTTGCCATGATAGCAGCAGATCACGACCGGCGCGGCCTTGGGCGCCTTTTGGATCACTTCGCCGAGCCCGTCCATGGTCAGATGGCGCGCGCCCTCGATATGGCCGCGGCCGTAGCTGCCGGGATCGCGCACGTCGAAGACGAGCGCGCCCTCCTGCGCCATGACCGCCCTCGCGCCGTCGACGTCGACGCGCCTGTAGCTCTTGCGCTCCATATTTTGCTTGCGCTCCCTGTCGGAGCCCGGCGCGCGAAGGAGCGTGCTTGCGCCGCGCCGGGCGTCCGCGAAAAGATCAGTCCGGCATGATCAGGGTGACGGGGCCGTCGTCGTCGTCGCCGCCCGGCGCGAAGGGGTCGCGCTTGCCGTCGTCCTCGACGAGCTTGACGCCGACGAGGCAGACCTCATGGTCGATCACCGCGACGGCGACCGGTTCGAGGCTCTTGTTGACGCAGGCGCCGTCGACGCAGACGCCGGTCTCGACGTCGAACAGCGCGCCATGCTGGCCGCATTCGAGATTGCGCCGGTCGAGGCTCAGCAGGCGCCCGTTGCCGCCGTCGAGCCGAACGCCCTTGTGCGGACATTCGTTGACGTAGCCGACGTAAGTGTCAGCCATGGTGCGCATGATGATGATCGAGACGGGCTTCTCCTCGCCCTTCTCGTCGATGTGCATGAATTCGAAAGCCGCCGCCGCGCCGGGCTCGAAGGCTTCCTCGTCCGCGATCGCGAAGACGTCGATATCTTCTGCCGCCACACCCATCCGCCCTGATCTCCCAAGCTTCGGCGCGGCCCCGGAAGGCCGCGGCGCCCCGGGTCGCCGGCTTCGCGCCGGACCCGCTCGCGTCAGAACAAAGGTGCATGAAGCGTGCCGGAACGTCGGCCCGCGCCCTCCAGCGCGTTTCCCCGCCTTGAGCGCCCGGGGCGGCGCGTCGGGCGCCTCGCCGCCCCGGCGCGTCTCGGGTCTGGAACAGGTCCAGACTGTGTCGCAATCCCGACATCGGGAGCGCGTCGCCGAAAAGGCGCCCTTGGCCGCGCCGTTCAGCCGATGCTGGCGAGGCCCGGAAACGTCTGGATCAGCCAGAAGGAGGCGTCCTGGACCGCCCCGGTCAGAAAGGCCACTCCGGTCGCGACGAGAAGCCCGCCGACGACCTTCTCGAACAGGCCGAAATGACGCCGGAAGCGCTTGATGGCGTGGACGAAAGGCTCGATCGCGAGCGCCGCCAGAAAGAACGGCGCGCCGAGCCCGAGCGAATAGAGCGCGAGCAGCGCCGCGCCCCGCCAGGCGGTCTGCTCGGAGGCCGCGACCGCCAGAATGGCGGCGAGAATCGGCCCGATGCAGGGCGTCCAGCCGAAGGCGAAGGCGAGCCCCATGACATAGGAGCCCCACGGCCCGACCGGCTTCTGAACATGCACGCGCGCCTCGCGATACAGCGTCGCGAAGCGGAACACGCCGAGAAAATGCAGCCCCATCAGGATGATGACCGCGCCCGCAATGACGGAGAGGGCATGCAGGTGCTCGCGCAGGAGCTGGCCGATCACCGAGGCCGTCGCGCCAAGGGCGACGAACACCGTCGAGAATCCGGCGATGAACAGCGCCGCCGCGGTCAGGATGTCGCGCCGCGCCTTCGCCTCGCGCTGGGTCGCCACCTCCTCGATGGTCGTGCCGGCGAGATAGGTGAGATAAGGCGGCACGAGCGGCAGGACGCAGGGGCTCAGGAAGGACAGGAGCCCGGCGAGAATCGCGGCGGAAAGCGAGACGTCATGCATGACGCGCTTTTAGACTCGCGGGCCCGCGCCCGCCAGCGCGACGCGCGCCCGCAGGCCGCCGGCCCGTCAAACCGGCGTGACCTTGAGCCCCCGCTCCAGCCCCGCGCGCGCTTGCCTCGCGCCCTTGCCTCGCGCCCGCGAAAATGAAAAATGACGCAAGCGGTCAGGCGGCGCGCGGGCGGTCGCAGACGGCGGACGAGCAGGCGAAGGAGCGGGGGCGACGCCAGAATGACGGTCTTCCTCGCCTTCTTTCTGAACATCGTCTTCAATTTCGCCGTCGGCCTCATCGTCGCGCGCTTCCTCGGGCCTGAGGAATATGGCCGCTTCGCGCTGGCGCACGCCACGGCGATCGCCGTGCAGACCGCCTTCTTCGACTGGGTCCGGCTCGGGGCGACGCGCTTTTATTCGGAGCGCGTGCGCAGCGCCGACCCGGCGCTGCGGGCGACGCTCGATTTCGGCTTCGCGGCGCTCGCCATGGGCATCACCGCCGGGGCGGCGCTGCTGCTTCTGTCGGGCGCGCGCTTCACGCTGTCAAACGGCCTCATCATGCTGGCGCTGGGCGTCGCCGTCGCCAACGGGCTTTACGATTATTACACGGCGCTGGTCAGGGCGCGGTTCCAGGACCGGCTGTTCGCGCGCCTGCTGATCGTGCGCAACATCCTCACCTTCGCGCTGATGGGCGGAGGCGCCTTCTATTTCGGATCGGCGAAAATGACGCTGATCGGCGGCATTGTCAGCCTTGCGGGCTCGGTCGTGACGGCGCGCGCCGCGCTGCAGGATCCGCTCTCCGACCCGCGGCTCGCGAGCGCCGAACAGGCGCGCCGCCTCATGGCCTACAGCCTGCCGATCGTCGCGGCCAATCTGCTCTATCTCTCGATTCCGCTCGCCAACCGCGCCATCGTCGCCGCCGTCTACGGATTTTCGGAGGCCGGCCAGTTCTCGCTCGCCTATGACTTCGGCGCCAAGGCGGTGCAGGCGATCGGCTCGGCGCTCGACGTCGTGCTGTTCCAAATCGCCGTCGCGACGCATGAGCTGCGCGGCTCGGCGCCGGCGCGCCGGCAGGTCGGGCGCAACATGACCATCGTGCTCTCGATGGTGCTGCCGGCCTGCACCGGGCTCTGGCTCATTCTTCCCTCGGTTCAGCTGCTGATCGTGCCGTCGGAGTTTCGCGGGCCGTTCGGCGACCTGCTCACCCTGATGATGGCCGGGCTGTTCTGCATGGCGCTGATCCAATACGCCGTCGGGCCGATCTTCCAGATCGAGAAGAAGACCCTGCCGATCATCGTCGCGGCTCTCGTCGCCTGCCTGGTCGATCCGCTCCTGATCTTCGCCCTGCCGCGCAGCTCCGGCGCGGCGGGGCTCGCCGTCGCCCAGACCGGCGCGCTCGCCGCCTCGCTCGTCACGCTGCTGATCTTCGCGGGGGCCGCGCGCCCGTGCTGGCCCAGGCTGCGCGACGTCGGCGCGATCATTCTCGGCAATGCGGCGATGATCGCCGCGCTCGCCCCCTGGCGCGAGCACGACCCGGGCCTCGCCACGCTCCTGCTGCAGGCGTGCGCGGGCGCGGCGATCTACGCCGCGATCGTCATGGGCGCCGACATCGCCGGCATGCGGACGCTGGCGCTCGACCAATATCGCAAGGCGACGGCGCGCCGCCGCAAGGCCGCGCCCTGATCACGCCCGCTTCTGCATGAGCAGGCTCGCCCAGCCCTCGATGTCGACGCGCTGCTGCAGCACGACGCCCTGCGCGCGATAGGCGGCGAGAACCCCCGGCGCGTCGCGCGCCAGAAGGCCCGAGAGAATGACGTCGGCCCCGAATTCGCTCGCCGCCGCGATCTGCGGCGCGAGCGCGCGCAGGGGCTTCGCCAGAATATTGGCGAAGACGAGCTCATAGGGCGCGCCCCGGCGCAGCACGGGATGGGAGAGGCCCGAGGCCTCGACCGGCTCGACGAGGCCCGAAACCCCGTTGAGACGCGCGTTCTCGGCCGCGGTCGCGACCGACACGGGATCGATGTCGCAGCATTCGACCCGCCGCCGGAACAGCTTGGCGGCGGCGATGGCGAGCACGCCCGTCCCCGTGCCGACGTCGAGAATGGCGCGCGGCCTGCGCCGGCGGGCCACCTTGTCGAGCAGCAGCAGGCAGCCGCGCGTCGTGCCGTGATGGCCGGTGCCGAAGGCGAGCGCCGCCTCGACCTCGATCGCGATCTCATGGTCGCGGATCTCGTCGCGGCTATGCGCGCCATGCACCACGAAGCGGCCGGCGCGCACCGGCTTCAGCCCTTCGAGGCTCGACGCCACCCAGTCGCGCGCCTCGACGCGGCCGAAGGTCAGCGCCCGGGCGGCCGCCTCGCCGGCCGTCGCGGCGACGAGGGCGCGCAGCGCGTCCTCGTCGGGCGCCGACCCGAAATAGGCCTCGACCAGCCAGGGGCCGCCGCTCCAGTCCTTGGTCGAGGGCTTTTCCTCGAAGGCGGCGACGGCGGCGTCGGCGGGATCGAAGGTCTCGACGACGACATCGGAGACGAGGCGCGCCGTGGCCTCGTCGCAGGACAGCCGCATCACATGGGCGGCGTTGTTGGGCGGCAGGCCTTCGAGCATCACAGGCGCCCGCGCGGACAGGGGATGGCCAAGGCTATTTCTTGCCCTTCTTCTTGCAGATCTTCTGGCATTTGCCGCCGCCGCACCATTTGCATTTGCTCATCGCCCGATCTCCCGTCGCGGCCCCGAAGCGCCATATAATACAGGCTCGCGCCCCGCGGAAAAGCCGCTCGCGGCCGAAGCGCGCTTCAAGAAAGGCTGACGTCATGGACGCAAAGACCTATCCCGTCACGCACAGCGACGAGGAATGGCGGAAAATCCTCACGCCCGAGCAATATGTGGTCATGCGCCGCCACGGCACGGAGCCGGCGGGAAGCTGCGCGCTGAACCACGAGAAGCGCGCCGGCGTGTTCTCCTGCGCCGGCTGCGGCCAGGAGCTGTTCGCCTCGCAGCGCAAGTTCGAGAGCGGCACCGGCTGGCCGAGCTTCAACGATCCGGTCCCGGGCGCGATCGAAGAGTCGCAGGATTCGAGCTTCGGCATGCGCCGCACGGAGGTGCATTGCAGCCGCTGCGGCTCACATCTCGGCCATGTCTTCCCGGACGGCCCGCCGCCGACGGGCCTGCGCTACTGCATCAACGGCGTGGCGATGAATTTTACGCCCGGAGCTTAAGGGATATAAACCGCCTCGATCACCTTGAGCTCGGCCCCGAGCGGGTCGGCCTCGAGGCGCACGACCTCGGCCATCAGCTTGTCGCGGAACTTGTAGGCGCGCCGCCAGCCGTCCTCATTGGTCGGCGGCCAGGGCGTGAAGGTCTTCTTGTCGACCATCAGGGCCTCGCAGCGCAGGCGCGGGCCGGTGATGTTGCGGGCGATGATATACATCAGGACCTCCGGCGCGTTTCCGGCGAGCCTTGGCCGCGGCGCCGGCGGGCCCTCCGCCTCGGCCGGCCGCAGGGCCGCCACAAATCCTAACGCGTCGCGCCGCGCGCCACAATGGCCGGCCGGGCGGGCGGCCGCGCGCGCGGCGTCGAAGCGGTTCCGCTTTCGTGCGAAATCCTCTATTGCCGGAGCGACCCTTCCCGGCCGCGCCGCGCGCCAGGGCTGAAGCTCGCGCGGGCGCCAGTTTGACGGACAGCTAGAACATGGCGGCGATGATCGACGGCCCGCGACTTGCGGCGAAATCCAGGACGGCGAAGCAGCTCGTCGTCTTCCTGCACGGCTATGGCGCCGACGGCAACGACCTGATCGCGCTCGGCCAGCAATGGCAGGCCTTCATGCCCGACGCGGCCTTCGTCTCGCCGCATGCGCCGGAGCCCTGCGTGCAGTCGCCGGGCGGACGGCAGTGGTTCGGCCTGACCATGCGCGATCCGGCCGAGCGCTGGACCGGCGTCAACAAGGCCGGCCCCACGCTCGACGCCTTCCTTGACGCCGAGCTCGAACGTCACGGCCTCGACGATTCGCGGCTGGCCCTCGTCGGCTTCAGCCAGGGCACGATGATGGCGCTGCATGTCGGCCTGCGCCGCAAGCGCGCGCCCGCCGCCGTGCTCGGCTATTCGGGCGAGCTCGTCGGGCCGGAGCGCCTTGAGGCGCTCGCCGCCGAAAAGACCGGCAAGCCGCCGGCCGTGCTGCTCGTCCATGGCAGCGAGGACGAGGTGATCTCGCCCGAGGCGCTGTTCCTGTCCGGCGAGGCGCTCGCCGCCGCGGGCGTGCCCTGCCAGTGGCATTTTTCGGTCGGGCTCGGCCATGGCATCGACGGCGCGGGGCTGCGCCATGGCGGGCTGTTTCTGGCGAACAGCCTGAAGATCAGGATCGATCCGAAGCTGCGCGCGCGGCTTTGAGCGCGGCCGTGAACGCGGCGGCCTTGCCGGCCCGCGCGACCGGCGCGACGCCGACGGCCTCCGCGGCGGGGACGAACTGCGGCGCGCTCTCCTGCGCGCGCTGCCCCGCGGGCACCGGCCGGTAAAGCTGCTTCGTCGCCTCGACGACGACCACGCCGGCGCCGGGCAGGCCGAACAGCGCGGCGATCTTCTCGAAGCCGGCGCAAAGGCGCAGCAGCGCGCGCGAGCGGAACGGCGGCGTATGCAGCGCCTCGTCCCAGTGGGCGGGCTCGAACAGGGTTTCGCGCATCAGTTCGCGCAGCTGCCCGCGCGAAAAGGGCTGGCCATGGCCGAAGGGGGTGCGCTCCGCCCGCGCCCAGAAGCCCGAGCGGCTCGGCGCGACGATGAGAAGCCGCCCGTTCGGCGTGAGCACGCGCCACGCCTCGGCGAGCAGGTCGCGCTGGCGTTCGTCGGTCTCGAGCCCATGGATCAGGATCGCGCGGTCGATCGAGGAATCGGGCAGCGGCAGCGCCGTCGGCTCCACGAGGCCGCTGGCGTTGAGGCCCTCGGTCGGCCAGCGCATGACGCCCTGGCGCGCCGGCATCAGGGCGATCGCGCGCACCGCCTCGTCGCGGAACATGTCGAGATAGGGCGTCGCATAGCCGAGCCCCAGGACGGAAAGGCCGACGCAGTTCGAGAACCGCCGCCGCACGATCTGGGCGATCTGCCGGCGCGCCAGCTCGCCCTGCGGGGAGGCGTAGAAGCGGCGAAGGGCGGAGACGTCGAAGGGCATGGCGCGCTGGCGGCTTTGAGGCTTCGCCCAGAGTTTTAGGCGCAACGCGGGCAAAAGGAAACTGCGGCCGCCCCGGCTCACGGCCCGCCGCCGCTCACGACGACGTCAGCCGGCCCGCGGCGACATTTGACGGGCTCGCGGCGGCATTTGACGGGCTCGCGGCGGCATTTGACGGGCTCGCGGCGCGTGGCAATATCGCGCCGCCCTCACGGAGCCGCGCCCATGGCCCTGCACATCCATCAGTTTCTCTGCCTCAAGGACAATTTCGGCGTTCTCGTGCACGACCCCGAGACGCGGGCGACGGCGGCGATCGACGCGCCCGACGCCGCGCCGATCCTCGCCGCGCTGAAGGCGCGCGAATGGATTCTGACCGACGTGCTGCTGACGCATCACCACGCCGACCACGTGCAGGGCGTCCCGGGGCTCAAAGCCGCCTTTCCGCAGGTCCGCGTCGTCGGCCCGCGCAGGGAGGCCGACAAGATCGGCGCGCTCGACCTCGCCGTGGCCGAAGGCGATCCCGTCATCATCGGCTCGATCGAGGCCCTGACCATCGAGGTTCCGGGCCACACCAGCGGCCATGTCGCCTACTGGCTCGAATCCGAGGACGTCGCCTTCGTCGGCGACACGCTGTTCGCGCTCGGCTGCGGCCGCGCCTTCGAGGAGGCGCCGCGGGTGCTCTATCATTCGCTGAAGAAGCTCGCCGCCCTGCCCGACGAGACGCAGATCTATTGCGGCCATGAATACACGCTCGCCAACGCCCGATTCGCGCTCTCGGTCGATCCCGGCAACGCGCTTTTGAAGGAGCGCGCCGCGGCCGTCGCCGCGCTGCGCGAAAAAGACGCCTTCACCCTGCCGACGACCATCGCCATCGAGCTTGCGACCAACCCCTTCCTGCGCGTCGAGGAGCCTGACTTTCAGGCCGCGCTCGGCATGGCCGGCGCCGAGCCCGAGGCGATCTTCGCCATGCTGCGCGAGCGGAAGAACCGGTTTTGAACGGGCTTTCGGGCCGCAGCGCCGAAGAGGTCGCGACGCTTCTCGGCCTCGCGCCGCACCCCGAAGGCGGGCTCTACCGCGAAACCTTTCGCGACGCGGCGCTGACGGCCGAAGGGCGCGCGGCCTCGACGCTGATCTATTTCCTGCTGCGCGCCGGCGAGCGTTCCCGCTGGCACAGGGTCGACGCGGCCGAGGCCTGGCATTTTTACGCCGGCGCGCCGGTCGAGCTCGGGCTTGCCGGGCCGGAGGCGCCGCCGGAGCGCCATCGGCTCGGCGCGGATCTTTTCGCCGGCGAGCGGCCGCAGCTCGTCGTCCCGGCGCATGGATGGCAGAGCGCCGAAAGCCTCGCGCAGCCCGGCGGCTGGAGCCTCGTCGGCTGCCAGGTCGCGCCCGGATTTGAATTTTCGCGCTTCGAGCTCGCCCCGCCCGGCTGGCGTCCGCCGGGCTGGCGCGAGCCCGAACCGCCGGCGGGCGGCTGAAACGGCGGCGAAGGCGCCGCCGCGGGCCGAACCTCCGTCCCTAAAGCGCCGGCTCGCGCCCGCGCGTCTCTTCGACGATCCGGCCCGAGGCGAAGCGCGCCACGCGCCCGCAGCGGGCGGCGAGTTTTGGGTCATGCGTCACGAGCGCCAGCGTCGCGCCGCGCTCGCGCTGCAGCGCAAAGATGAGGTCGGCCGCGGCGGCCCCGGTCTCGGCGTCGAGATTGCCGGTCGGCTCGTCGGCGACGAGCAGCGAGGGGCGCGGCGCGAGCGCCCGCGCCAGCGCGACGCGCTGCTGCTCGCCGCCCGACAATTGCGCCGGATAATGCGCGAACCTATCTTTGAGCCCGACGCCGGCGAGTTCTTCGGCCGCCTTGCCGAAGGCGCGCGGATCGCCCGCAAGCTCAAGCGGCAGCGCGACGTTCTCGAGCGCCGTCATGGTCGGGATGAGATGAAACGACTGGAACACGACGCCGACATGCGCGCCGCGAAACCGCGCCAGCGCGTCCTCGCCAAGCGCGTCGACGCGCGTTCCGCTGACCGAGATCGCGCCCGATTCGATCCGCTCAAGACCGGCGAGCGCCATGAGAAAAGTCGATTTGCCGGAGCCCGACGGGCCGACGAGCCCGACGCTCTCGCCCTGCGCGATGGCGAGCGAAACCCCTTTCAGAATGTGAACGCGGGCGGCGCCGCGGCCAAGGCTCAGATGCACGTTTTCAAAAACGACGGCGGGCTCACCCATTGCGAGGGCTCATGCGGCGGCTCCTGACGAAACGGCCCGGCGCGCGACGGGCGGACGAGGACTTATATGGCGGGCGGCGGCGCTTTCTCAAAGGCGCGCTTCTCGCCGGCGCGGCGGCGGCGCTGTGCGGCGCGGCGTCGCCGCGTCTTTGCGCCAAAGAGACCGCGGCGAAGCCGGCGCAGGGCGACATCGTCATTCTGGCGCTCGGCGACAGCCTGACGGCCGGCTATGGGCTGCCGGCGGCGGCGGCCTTTCCGGCGGCGCTGGAGCGCCGGCTGCGCGCGGACGGCGTCGCGGCCCGCGTCGTCAACGCCGGCGTTTCGGGCGACACGACCTCAGGCGGGCTCGCCCGGCTCGACTGGGCGATGGGCGACGGCGTCGACGCCGCGATCGTCGAGCTTGGCGCGAACGACATGCTGCGCGGCGTCGACCCGAAGATCGCCCGGGCCGCGCTGCGCGGCATCCTTGAAAAGCTGCGCGCGCGCGGCGTTCCCGTGCTCATCGCCGGCATGCGCGCGAGCGGCAATCTCGACGCGGCCTATCGGGCCGAATTCGACGCGATCTATCCTGATCTCGCGCGCGAGTTCGACGCCGCGCTCTATCCGTTCTTTCTCGACGCGGCGTTCGGCCGGCCCGCGCTCCTGCTGCCGGACGGGCTGCATCCCAACGCCGCCGGCGTCGAGGCGATCGTCGCGGCGATCCTGCCGCAGGCGAAGGCGCTGGCGGCGAAGGCCCGCGCCGCGTCATCCCCAGAAAACTCGGCCGCGCCAGGCGCCGGCGACGCGGCCAAAGGCGCCCTTGATACAAAAGGTTGAACGTTGGCCGGCGGCGCGGCGCAAGGCCTTTGCGCGGCGGCGGCATTTCCGCGGCGCCGCAAAAATGCTAGGAAGGCCGCGTTCAGCCTTGTCATGCGAATCGGCTTCTTTCTCCACCGACCTGGGAGGAACCATGCCTCGCCTCTTCACCGGCCTCGAGATCCCGCAGGAGATCGCGACCGATCTGTCCATGATGCGCGGCGGCATCCATGGAGCGCGCTGGATCGACGTCGAGAATTACCACATCACCCTGCGCTTCATCGGCGACATCGACGCCGCCGCCGCCCATGACGTGCACCAGACGCTGTCGCAGATCCGGCGCAAGCCGTTCGAGGTGTCGCTCGAAACCCTGGGCTTCTTTGGCGGCGACAAGCCGCGCGCCATCGTCGCCAGGGCGAAGCCGGCCGCGCCGCTCGTCGAGCTGCAGGCGCAGCAGGAGCGCCTGCTGCGGCGGATCGGCATCGCGCCCGAGCCGCGCAAATTCGTGCCGCATGTGACCCTGGCGCGGCTGCGCGCCGCCTCGGCCATGGCGGTCGCGGACTATCTGTCGTCGCGCGCGTTCGTTTTCTCGAAGCGCTTCGAGGCGAGCCGCTTCGTGCTGTTCTCGTCGCGCGATTCGGTCGGCGGCGGCCCCTATGTGGTCGAGGCCGCCTATCCGCTCGGCTGAGCCGGGCGCGGCGCGGCCTCAGCGCCGGCGCAGGATCATCGGCAGGCCGCCGTCGGGCCGCAGCGTCACGCGCTGCACCGGCTTTGGCGCATGGCCGCGCGGCGTTTCGAGCGCGAAGTCGCGCACGATATGGGCCAGAAGAATCGCCGCCTCCTGCAGCGCGAAGGCGCCGCCGACGCAGACGCGCGGCCCGGCGCCGAGCGGCAGATAGGCGAAGCGGTCGATCTTTTCCCGCGCCCCCGGCAGAAAGCGGCGCGGGTCGAACAGGTCAGGCTCGTCCCACAACAGCCTGTGCCGGTGCAGCACCCATTGCGAGACGACGACCAGCGTTCCCCGGCGCACGCGCCGCCCGGCGAGCGTGTCGAACTCGACCGCCTCCCGGCTCATGCTGGCGACCGGCGGATAGAGCCGCATCGCCTCCTCGATCACGGCGCGGGTCTCGACGAGGCGCGCGGCGCAGGAGTCGGCCGGCCCTGACAAGGCCGCGTCGGCCTCGGCGGCGAGACGCCGGCGCCAGTCGGGCGCAAGCGAAAGCAGGTAAAGCGACCAGATCACGGCGTTCGCCGTCGTCTCATGGCCCGCGCCGATGAAGGTCGCGATATTCGCCCTGACCTCGGCCGGCGTCAGCCCCTGCCCCGTTTCGGGGTCGCGCGCCAGCAGCAGAAGGCCAAGGAGATCGCGCGGCGCCCCGGCCGGATTTCTCGCGACGAGACGCCTGCGCCGCGCGATCAGCGCGTCGACCGCCTCCTCGAAAAAGACGAGCGCCTTTCCCGATCGGCGCCGGCCAAGGCGCGGCGCCCAGTCCGGCAGGTCGAGCAGGTCGAACGGGTCGAACGTCCCGACGCTGCGGAAAAAATCGGTCAGCGGCCGGGTGAAGGCCGAGGCGTCGCGCCCGAGCCCGTCCGAAAACAGGGTGCGGCCCAGAATGTCGAGCGTCGCGCCGGCGATCTCGGGCTGGACGTCGAAGCGCCGCCCCTCCGGGAGGCGACGCCAGCGCGCGACGAGCGCGGCCGCCGCCTCCGCCATCACGCCCGCGAAGGCGGCGACGGCGCGGGGCGTGAACAGCGGCGCAAGCGCGCGGCGCTGCGCGCGCCAGGCCTCGCCCTCGACCTCGAGCAGCCCGTCGCACAGGCTCTCGCCCAGAAGACGCTTCTGCAGCGCGTCCTTGCGATAATTGGCGGCGTTGTCGACCAGCACGCGGCGGATGGCGGCGGGATCGCTGACGACGGCGATCGGCCCCAGAATCGTCCGGCCGATGAGAATCGGCTGCTCGAAATGCGCCCGCGTCCAGGTCTCGATCGGATTCCGGCGCAGAAGCCGCAAGGTGGCGAAGGCCGACAGCGGCCGCTCCTGCGGCGGCGGCGCGGGCGGCCGCACAAAGGCGGCGCGGGCGGGGTCGGAAGCGGCGCGCGAAAACTCCATGGGGAAAGTCTATGCGCGGCGCGAGGCAAGGCAAGCGGGGCCGGACGCGCAACCGACAGGACGCGCTCGAAACCGGGGCGCGCGCAAAACCGGGCGGAATGCGACAGCGCCACGGCGCGCAGCCGCGGCGGCGGGAAAAAGCAGGCGCCCGCTTGCAAGAGCGCGGCGGGCGCGCTAGAAGCTGCGCTCCACCCGCTGCTCCCTTCGTCTAGCGGTCTAGGACGTCGCCCTCTCACGGCGAAAACAGGGGTTCGAGTCCCCTAGGGAGCGCCATTGATTCCAATGGGTTAGCTGAACGGCTCCGGCCTCTGTCCAAGTTTTGGCCAATATATCGAGCTGGAGCGCCGTGGGTTTCCACGCAGTTTTGCGGGGTCGCGCCCCCGTCGCCAAGGCGCGCCGCATCGCGGCGCTGACCCGTTCGGCAGGGCTGCGCCGCCTTCTCGCCGCTGAGCCGAGCAGCGTCGGCTCATGGTCAACAGAGCGCTGCCCGGTAGGCGTCGACGGCCGCGCGCCCGTTCGCCCGGCTGACCTCGGTCAAGGCGATGATCTCGGCGCGCTCCGGCGAGAACGCATAGCCCGTTTCAAGCGCCTCAATGATCGCGTCCGAACCTTCGTTCGCCGCGAACCCGGCGGCGATCGTCTCCTGGATCATGTCGCGCGTATAATCCGTGATCGCCATGTCGGGATCAGGGTTCGGTGCGGTGCGGCCATCCTTGAGCCGGCGCATCCCGACGAGCTCGGCGCCGCGCTGGCGGGCTTCGTCCGCGGCGCGCCGGTTCGCCTGGCGAACAAGATCGCTCGCCGTCTCGACGCCGATTTGCGCGAACGATCCGCCCGACGAGTCCACGGCGACGCGCGCGAGGTGCGAGCCGACGCCGTCGGCCGTGTTCGACCCGGCTTCCTGCTCGCACAGGATCCCAATGATCTGCTCCTCGGTAAAACGCGATCCCTTCATCTCCGCCTCCCGCTCGGGCGGACTCTACTCAAAATCGGAGGAGTTTCAGGGACTCAGCTCAGCCTCGACCCGGCATGTCGAAACGAGAGCAGTCGGCCGCTGGATATCAGCGTCGCCAAGCGCCGCCGCGGCGCTCCGCCTCTGGCTTTCAGCCTCAATCGAGGCTCGCAGCGCCGCGAGCCTTTGCGCGTTCGCTGCGAGCCCCTTCCCGATGCGGCCCAGCCCCGTCTCAATGCCGTCGAGGCGCTCCATGACGCCGTTGCGTCGCGTCAGAAGCTTTCTCTCAGATGGACCGCCTCAGCCTCCGGATGGCGCCGGGCGATGGCGATCCGCCCCGGCAGGCCGAGGAAGACCGCGCCGGTGAAGGCCAGCGCCGCGAAGGTGATGTCGTCCCAGAAATCGAGCTCGGAACCCATGGCGGGCATCGGTCAGGGTTGCAGCGCGATCTCGCCCGGCCGCCAGCTCTGGTCGAACCAGGGCTCCAGCGGGCCGTAGAGGCGCAGGATCATGAACCAGCCCTTGCCGGGAATGGTTTCGACCCAGTTGCTCTCCATGCCTTCGGGGGCTTTGGGACCGAACCACACGTCCACAGAGCCGTCTGCATTGACCTTCAGCTTCCTGTCCTGACTGGACACGCTGGGAAACTGCTGGTTGGTCTGCAGCATGGAGCGCGTCTGGGTGTCGTAGACAATGACCGACCAGAAATCCTTCACCGGAATGTTCGGCGGCAGATGCAGCTTGTAGGCTTTGGCGCCGTCGAACGGATTGCCGTCGGCGTCAAGCGCGGTCCACGGATACTGCGAGCCTTCGCCGACCATCTTCTCGGCCATGGCCGGCGTGACGCCCGTTGCGATGTAGTAGAAGAAAGCCGCGCCATCGAGATTGCTCACGCCTGGCGACGCCTCGAACTTGTAGCCGCCGAAAAATGGCTTGCGCCACTGGCTGTCCGGATAGATGAAGCCGTCCTTGAGCCGCATCTTGTAGGCGATCGTCCGGACCGTGACGGCGCCGATATTGGCGGCGTCGGCCAGGATCTGCTTCATGCGCCCGTCCGGCGTGAAAGGCTTGCCCTTCTCGATTCCGATCGAGGCGAAGAGGCCGAGCGTCGTCGGGTCCGAGCCCGAGGACGGTTCGGTTTGGATCGCCTCGTTGAGCAGCTCCCAGAAGGCGTAGTCGCCCGGCGGCACGAAATTGGAAGGCTTGCCGGAGAGATCGACATATTTGATCGGATGAGCGTCAGGCGCTTCGCCGAGCGGATAGATCTTCAGCGTCTTTTTCACGAGATCGACGCCGGGCTTGGGCGAGCCGTCGACCAGGAACGAGCGGAACGGCATCCAGTTGCCATAGGTCGCCGGGCGGACGACGAAATAGCCATCAGGCACATTGCCTTGATAACCGGGTGGCAGGATCAGATATTTACCGCCCTTGCCGCGATCCGCGCCGGTGACGCCGACATCGGCCACCCAGCGATACCAGACGTCGTCGATCAGCCCGAGCACCTTGGGCGGAATCTCGACCACCAGCGGACCCTTGCTCGTGTCGAGCCAGATGAAGCTGTAGACTGTGTTGTCGTTGGCTGTCAGCTCGACGGTCTTCGAATCGACCAGTCGCTCCCAGATCACGTCGGTCTGGTTGACCGGGCCATAGTCGCGCAGCGCATTGCGCATCGCGATCTGGTTGACGATCGGAAGTCCGAGCAGATAGGCCTGCAGCGCGCGCGAGCGGTCGAGATTGTCGTAGATCTTGTCGGCCGTTTCAGGCGCGGGAACACCATCGTGCAGTTGCAACGTCCCGATGGAGCTGTCGACTCTGTCCGGCGTCGCAATCCCCGGGGCGATCGCCGTCGTCATCTTGTAGCTCTCTGCCTTGGCGGGCGCGAGCATCGCGGCGCCCAGGAGCAGAGCCGCGGGAATGGCGAGCTTGGTCATCTTGTCATTCTCTATGTGGCGGCGGGGCGGGTTGCGGTTCATGCCAGCTCCGCTGATCTGAGAGCCGGGCGCGGCCACACGCCTGTTTGAGCGGGCGACTTCAGGGCTTCACGTTACACGCGCCTTCTTTGCAGGCGTCATAAGTGTTCTGCAGATTGTCTTGAACAATCCAATTATACCCCTCAGGCGTGGAAATGATCAGATCCTGATCGAGGGTGACGACCCGGTATTTCCAGCCCTTCGGCAGTTTAAGCTTGGCCGCCAGATCCTTCAACCCCTCATAGGTCAGGCTCGGATCGACGATCTTGCCGAAGGCCTGCATCACCCAAGGCGTGCCGCGAGGGTCTTCAAGGACATAGAGCGGCTTGCCCTTCTCGAAGGTGAACGTCGACTTGCGGTGTGACTTGAGCTCCTCGTAGGGCGTCATGTGCGCGACCTTGAGGTCCATGCCCTCGGGCAGCCGGCCTTCGCCCCACCAGCGCGTCTCAAGTCCTTCGAAGGCGTGCGTCGGCCCGACCGGAATCTCGATCTTGTCCATGGTCCAGCCGCGCGGGCCGTTCTTGTAGGCGGCCAGCACGTCATAGGTCTTTTCCAGTCCCTTGACCGTGACCTTGTCCCACATGGACGCCGGACAGGTATCCATCTTGTCGGCGGCATTGTTCAGATTGCTTGTGTTGAAGTAGACGCCCGCAATGCCGGTCGCGGGCGTTCCAGCGAACAGCCAGACCTCGCAATACTGGACCGCGCGAAGCCTCTCGTAGGTCGTCATTTCCGGGGCCTTGGGGGTCGGAATGGGCATGCGACCTTCGGCCGTCGCCGCGCCGGGAGACCACATTATGGCGGCCGCCAGCACGACGGCGGTTCTGATTGACGGGTTCTTCATGGCAGTTCTCTCGTTTGTGTGGCGGGCGTTCATGCTCTGGCCCGACGTGCCGGAGCGTGAAGGCCCTCGTCGCGGCCGACGCCGGGCGCGGCGTTCCGCCATGCCCGGCGCGCTGTTGTGTCCAGGCCGCGTCAGTTGGCGTCCTGCGCCGCCTTGAAGGCGGCCTCCAGCTTGGCCTTATCTTCGTCAGTCAGCTTCGGCGGATCGAGCGCAAGGGTCAGCCTGGCGATCTTGCCGGTGAAGGGGAACGGCAGGCGATAGTCGGCGTCGTCGACCGGGGTGCCGGTGTCGGCGCCGATATCGAAGGTCTCGTCCCATTGCAGGATGAGCGGGACCGTGTGGTCCATCTTCTGGGTCGCCACCACCTTGCCGTCCACCGAGAGGACGCCGACGCCGGAGCGCCCGATGCCGCTCGTGTTGTTGAAGGCGAGGGTGGCGAAGCCCAGCCCGTCATACTTGAAGTCATAGACGAGCGTGTGCTTGCCGGGGCTGAGCGCCTCGGGGCCCTGCCACTTGACCCGCTTCAGATCGAGCAGGTTCCAAGTGAACACGGGCTTGCCCTTCAGCAGATAGAGCCCGAAGCCGCCGAACCTCCCGCCTTCCGTCAGGATCACGCCCTCGGCGCCGGCCTGCGGCACGTCGATCTCGGCGGTGATGGTGTAGGAGGAGTTCAGCACCTGCGGCGCGCCGCCGTGCGGAATGCCGGTGACCTGGACGCCGGAATAGTCATAGACCAGCCGACCGCCGGTCATGTCCGGGCGCGGCGCGACAAGGCGCGTCGCCACCGAGGCGTCGAGCGGCAGGACCTGATACTTCGCGAACTCCGCGAACATCAGCTCCCTCATCTCCTGGAGCTTGGCCGGCTGCTCGGCGGCGAGGTCATGGTCCTGGGTCCAGTCCTTCGCCACGTTGTAGAGTTCGAACTTGTAGGCGCTGGCCGGGTTCAGGATGGCCTTGCCGAGCAGTTTCCACGGCGGGCGCACCGGCGCCGCGCTGAGCATCCAGCCGTCATTGTAGAGGCCCTGAACGCCCATCATCTCGAAATACTGGATGTGGTGGGTGGAGGGCTTGTCGGCTCCGTCCTTGCCGAAGGTGTAGACCATGCTCACGCCTTCGATGGGCTTCTGCCCGACGCCGTCCACCATGGCCGGAGCCGGGACGCCGGCGGCCTCGAGAAGGGTCGGCAGCACGTCGATGACATGGTGGAACTGGTTGCGGACGCCGCCCTTGTCGGTGATGCGCCCGGGCCAGGAAATGGCCATGCCCTGGCGGGTGCCGCCGAAGAAGGAGGGGATCTGCTTCATCCACTTGAAAGGCGTGTCGAAAGCCCAGGACCACGGCACCGCGAAATGGGGATAGGTCTGGTCGGAGCCCCAGACGTCGTAGAACTTCATCTGGTCCTTGACCGGCAGCTCGACGCCGTTGAACTGCAGCACCTCGCTTGGCGTGCCGTTGGGCGATCCTTCCGCCGAGGCGCCGTTGTCGCCGGAGATGTAGATGATCAGCGTGTTGTCGAGCTGCCCCATGTCCTGCACCTTCTGGATCACCCGACCGATCTCGTGATCGGTGTAAGCGAGGTAGGCGGCATAGACGTTGGCCTGACGGATGTAGAGCTTCTTCTCCTCGTCGTTCAGGCTTTCCCAGCGCTTGAGGAAGCCGTCCGGCCAGGGGGTGAGCCTGGCGTCCTGCGGGATCACGCCGAGCTTCTTCTGGTTGGCGAAGATGGTGTCGCGAAGCTGGTTCCAGCCCCCATCGAACAGGTGCATGGCCTCGATCTTCGCGATCCACTCCGGCGTCGGGTGATGCGGCGCATGGGTGCCGCCCGGCGTGTAGTGGACGAACCAGCGCATGTTCGGATTGAGGTCATGCAGCATCGACAGCCAGTGGATGGCGTCGTCCGCCTGGGCCGTGGTCAGGTTCCAGCCAGGATTGCCGATATAGGGATAGATGGCGGCGGTGTCGTTGAACAGGTTGGGCTGCCATTGGCTCGTGTCGCCGCCGACGAAGCCGTAGAAATGCTCAAAGCCCAGGCCGGTGGGCCACTGGTCGAACGGGCCGGCCTGGGTGGCCGCCCAGTCGGGCACATTGTGATCCTTGCCGTACCATGCGGTGCGGTAGCCGTTGTCCTTCAGAATCCGGCCTACGGTGGCCGTTTCCTTGCCGATGATGGAATTGTAGCCGGGAAAGCCCGTGGACTGCTCGGCGATGACGCCGAAGCCCACCGAGTGGTGATTGCGCCCGGTGAGCAGAGCCGCGCGGGTTGGCGAGCACAAGGAGGTGGAATGAAAATTGGTGTAGCGCAGGCCGTCATTGGCGATGCGGTCGAGCGCCGGAGTCGGGATCACGCCCCCGAAGGTGGAGGGCGCCGCAAACCCGACGTCGTCGGTCATGATCAGCAGGATATTGGGCGCGCCCTTCGGCGGCGTCACAGTGGCCGGCCAATAGGGGGTGGACTGCGCCGCATTGAGCTCGATCTGCCCCCTGAAGGGCTGCGGCGCCGGCGGCAGGTAGTTCCCATCTATGGTGATCGTGGCGTTGGGCGAGCCGGGCGTTCCGGCGATCTGCTGCGCCCGGGCCTCGCCGGCGAAGCCCGCGACGGCCGCCAGGACGCCCGCCAGCGCCGTAAGAGCCGCCACGCCGCCGCGGCGGAGGCGCGCGAAGCCTGGTCGGTCCAGTTGTTTCGGCATATCCCTATCCCTTCTCCCTATCTCTTCGGCATGTCTGTGGCGCAAGCCGCACGATGGCGGCCGACGCCCGCTCGAGCGGTCTTTCGCCGCGGCGCATGGAAAAATTGCGCTCGATCTTGCGGTCGACAATACTGCGGCTGCGGAGATAGAACTTGGTTATTCCTGCCAAAGCCGCTCTGGCCACGGTCACGCTTGGGGGCCTGCGGCGACGGCTCACGGAAGAGGACCGCCATGCCTCCCATTCCTCTGATGCGCTTCGGAACGCTTCAACCGTTCCTGAGATATGCCAGCGCATGCGATGAGCGGACCCTGACCGTCGCCGAGGACGCCGGCCTGCCGCTGCAGGTGATCAGCGATCCCGACGCGCTCATTTCCGGGGAGCGCGCCCTGCATGTGGCCAACGCCCTTTCTCGCAAGCTCAGCATGGCCGATTTCGGGTGGAGGGTGGGAGAATCGACCGATCTTGCGGAGCTCGGCGCCTTCGGCTTGCGGATTCTCGAGGCCCCGACGCTGCATGCGGCGCTCGCGCGCGCAGCGGAGGAGTTCAGCCAGTTCAATTCGGCATGCGTGCTGCGGCTCGAGGTCGAGGACGGCGTGATTTGCCTGCAGCACCTGCTCGAGAGGAGCGAGAGGGATGAGGTGGCGGGCCAGGCCCAGCAATTCGCGCTCTCGCTCCTGCTGAACATTGTCCGGCGCTACGCCGGCCCGCAGTGGCGGCCGGGCCGCTCGAAACTCCCGGCGAATGTCTTTTCCTATATTCCGGCTGAAGAGGCTGAACGCAATCGCCTGCGGCCGTCAGACCGCTGCGAGGCCTCCGTCACCATCGCTGCGTCCTTGCTCGGTCTCCCGCTCAGGTCCGGCGCGGCCGGCTCCGGGAACGGGGCGGACTGGAAAGGCAAGCCGAAGCTCAGCCATGAGTTCGTGCAATCGGTGGAATGCGTCATCCACTCCATGTTCGGCAGCGGCAAGATCACGGCGGACCGGGTCGCGAAGACAGGCCAGATGAGCGTGCGTTCCCTCCATCGGGAGATGGCCGCCCGCGACGCTTCGTTTGGCCACACGCTCAATCGGCTGAGATTGCGGCGCGCCCACACGCTGCTCACGGCGTCGTCCATGAAGATCGGCGAAATCGCGGATTTCCTGGGCTATGCCGAGCAGTCGAACTTCAACCACGCCTTCCGGCGCTGGACGGGAGCCTCTCCCGGCGCCTATCGCGCGCTGTCGCGAGCCAGTTCGGCGCGGTAGGGCGCCGCCGCGCGTCTTCGCGTCCGCGCGGCGTCGAAGCCCTGCCTCGACGCCGCCGGTCCTGCGTCAGTCCTTCGCGCCGGCCTTGGCCCGGTTCGCCTTGATCTTGGCCTCCACGTCGGCTGTGATCTGGTCGATCGTGAAGCTCGCCGACTCCTGGCTCGGCGGATAGTCGACGAAGGTCTGAAGCAGCGCGCCGGCGTGCGTCGTCGCCTGCATCAAAAGATAGTCGTTCTTGACCAGCCAGTCATAATACTGGTCGGAGACGACGTCGGCGCGCTCATAGGGGTCCATGCGCAGGTTGAACAGCTTTGGCACCCTGTAGCAGGTCAGCGGCTCCATCCACACCTCGAAGCCGCCGGGCGTCTTCTGCTCGCAGAACACGGTTTTCCAGTCGCCGTAGCGGTAGCCGACGAGATCGCCGCCGTCGTCGAAATAAGCGAATTCGCCGCGCGCGCTTTTCGGCGCCTTTCCGGTCAGGAAGGGCAGCTGGTTGTAGCCGTCAAGATGCACCTTGAAGGTCTTGCCGCCGAGCGAGGCTCCGTTGAGCAGCTTCTCCTTGACGTCCGATTCTCCGGCCGCGGCCAGCAGGGTCGGGAACCAGTCGAGGCCGGAGATCATCTCGGTCGAGACTTCGCCGGCCTTGACGTGTCCGGGCCAGCGGACCATCGCCGGCACGCGGAAGGCGCCTTCCCAGTTGGTGTTCTTTTCGGAACGGAACGGCGTGGTCGCGGCGTCCGGCCACGACCACTGGTTCGGCCCGTTGTCTGTGGTGTAGATGACGATGGTGTTCTTCGTCACGCCGAGGTCGTCGAGCGCCTTGAGCAGCTTGCCGACGTCGCCGTCATGCTCGATCATGCCGTCGGCGTAGTCGTTGCCGGGCATGCCGCTCTGGCCCTGCATCGACGGCCGGACATGGGTGAAGGCGTGCATGCGGGTGGTGTTCATCCAGGTGAAGAACGGCTTGCCGGCCTTGACCTGCCGCTGCATGAAGTCGATCGCGGCGGCCGTGGTTTCGTCGTCGATGGTCTCCATCCGCTTCTTGTCGAGCGGGCCCGTGTCCTCGATCTTGCCGTCGGCGGAGCTTCTCAGCACGCCGCGCGGCGAATTCGACTTGACGAAGGCGGGGTCGTCCTTCGGCCAGTAGGGGCGTTCAGGCTCCTCCTCGGCGTTGAGGTGGTAGAGATTGCCGAAGAACTCGTCGAAGCCGTGGTTGGTCGGCAGATATTCGTCGCGGTCGCCGAGGTGGTTCTTGCCGAACTGTCCGGTGGCGTAGCCGAGCGGCTTCAGCGCCTGGGCGATGGTCACGTCGCGCGGCTGGAGGCCGACGCTCGCGCCGGGAATGCCGACCTTGCACAGGCCGGTGCGCTTGCACACCTGCCCGGTGATGAAGGTGGAGCGGCCCGCCGTGCAACTGTTCTCGGCGTAATAGTCCGTGAAGCGCAGGCCCTCGTTCGCGATGCGGTCGATGTTGGGGGTCCTGTAGCCGACGACGCCGTCGCCGTAGGCGCTGATGTTGGTCAGTCCGATGTCGTCGCCGAAGATGACGAGGATGTTCGGCTTCGCAGACGGCTCCGGCGCCGGCGCGGTCTGCGCCAGGCTCACGTTCGTCACGCCTGACAGGACGGTCGAAATTACAGCCGCCGACGCCAGGAGCTTTTTGATCTTCATGTTGGGCCTCCTTTAGCACGCTTCGGAACGTCAAGACGCATCCCGGGAACGATTCCCGCCGCGGCGGCGCCTGCTTCGCGGCGGGAATCGTTCCCGGGAGCAGGCCCAAATCAGTTCCAGCAGGTCGGTTCGAGCAGGTCGGTTCGAGCAGTTCGGTTCGAGCAGTTCGGTTCGAGCAGTTCGGTTCGAGTCAGTAAAAGAAAAAAACGAAGAGACGGCGACAACCGGCGCCATGATCGCGAAAACATTCAGGCGAGACATCCGACGCTCGCCGTGCTTCCCTTGCGCATCCGCTTTGAAGCGCGAAACGGTGGCACGCGCCGGGCGTGGTCGTCAAGAACGCCGGCGGCGCCGCATGGCGCATCGCAGGCGCGGTCCGCCCCAACGCGGTTCGCCCAAGCGCGGCCTCCACAACAGACGCGCGGACATCTGGGGCCAACGGCCGCGCCCCGGTTGAGTTCACGGCGGAGGTCGGATTAATCTGTCCGCCCGTTCACGAAAATGACGGCGGGCCGTCATGCTGAAGCGGAACAAAAACGGCCCATGATCATTCCCCGAAGCTCGGCGCGCCCGACAAGGCTCTCGACGCGGCTTCAGGGAGGGGCGCGGCCGACATGCAGGCCGGCTGAACCCCGCCGTCCGTCCGAGAGGGAACGACATGCCGGCCCGCGACGCGATTCTCGACATCCAGTCCCGTGTGAACGCTTCGGTCATCGGCCAGGAGCGTGTGGTCGAGCGCCTCGTCGTCGCCCTTCTGGCGAACGGCAACGTGTTGATCGAAGGCTTGCCGGGGCTCGCCAAGACCCGCGCCGTGAAAAGCCTGTCGCAAGCGCTCGAAAGCGATTTCAGCCGCATCCAGTTCACGCCGGACCTGTTGCCTTCCGACATCACCGGCGGCGAAATCTACCGCGCGGAGTCCGCCGGCGCGGGCGCGTTCGAATTCCGCAAGGGGCCGATCTTCGGCAATCTGGTGCTCGCCGACGAGATCAACCGCGCCCCGGCCAAGGCGCAGTCGGCCCTGCTCGAAGCGATGGAGGAACGCCAGGTCACGGTCTCCGGCGCGCGCTATCCGCTGCCCGAGCTGTTCATGGTGCTCGCCACGCAGAATCCCATCGAGCAGGAGGGGACCTATCCGCTGCCGGAGGCGCAGATGGACCGTTTTCTCATGCATGTGCGCATCGACTACCCAAGCGACGCCGACGAAGCGAAAATCCTGCGGCTGGCGCGCGCGGAGGCCGCCGGAACGGCCGAGGCCGCGCCGCCGAAGGTTCCCCAGAGCGCGGTGTTCGCGGCCCGCGAGGAGATCGACGCGGTGACGATGGTGGAGGCGGTCGAGCGCTACATCGTGGCGCTCGTGGCCGCCACGCGCCGCCCGGCCGAATTCGGCGACCAGTTGAAGACCTGGATCGGCGTCGGCGCGAGCCCGCGCGGCACGCTCGCGCTCGACCGCGCCTCGCGCGCCCACGCCTGGCTGCAGGGGCGGACCTATGCGACGCCCGAAGACGTCCAGAACGTCGCCCATGACTGCCTCCGCCACCGCGTCTCGCTGACCTATGAGGCGAGCGCCGACGGCAAGCGCGCCGACGACGTGATCGACGAACTGCTCCGCCAGGTGGCGGTCGCGGTGTGAGGAGGCGGCGATGGCGCGGACCTCCGGCATGAAGCCCGACGCAAGCGAAGCGCGGGCTTACGTCACGCTCGACGACCTGCTTTCGCTGAACCATCGCGCCAAAGGCTTCAGCTTCCTGCCGAAGCAGCCGGTCCATTCGCTGCTCGCCGGCCGCCACGCCTCGCGGCTGCGCGGACGCGGCCTCGACTTCGAGGAGCTGCGCCAGTATTGCGAGGGCGACGACGTGCGCGCCATCGACTGGCGCGCCACGGCCCGCCTCGGGGAGCCGCAGGTGCGCGTCTATGCCGAGGAGCGCGACCGGCCGGTTCTGCTGCTCGTCGACCAGCGGCTCAGCATGTTCTTCGGCAGCCGTCACGCCATGAAGTCGGTCGTCGCCGCCGAGGCCGCGGCGCTCGCGGCCTGGCGGACGACCTCGCTCGGCGACCGGGTCGGCGGACTGGTGTTTTCCGAAAACGGCATGGACGAGGTGCGCCCCCGGGCGCGCCGGGGCGCCATCGGGCCGCTGTTCGAGGCGATCGTCCGCCACAATCGCGCGCTGAGGAGCGACGATCCGCGCAGCCTTGATCCGACGCTGCTCAACGTCGCGCTGGCGCGGGCGTCGCGGCTGCTGCCGCATGACGGGCTCTTGACCTTCGTCACCGACGCCGCCGGCGCGGACGCCGAGACCGTGCGCCTGACGACCGAAATCTCGGCCCATAACGACGTGCTCGCCATTTTCGTGTTCGACCCGCTCGAAGCCGAATTGCCCGACGTCGGCCGCGTCGCGATCGCCGACGCGGGGCGGCGGATCGAGATCGACAGCTCCGCCCGCGGCCTGCGCCGGCGCTTCGCCGCGAGCTTCGTCGAGAGGCGGGAGGCGATCGAGGGCTTTTCCCGCAAGCGCGCCATGCCCGTGCTGCCGCTCTCGACCGCGCGCGACGTCGCCGGGCAATTCCGCGAACTGCTCGGCCGGCGGCTGGCGCGCACGCCGGCGAAGGGCGCGGGAGCTCAGGCGAGATGACGGACGACGCCGCCCTCTCCCGCCTCGCCGACGTCGTGGCGCCGGCGCCCGCGCCATGGTGGCCGCCCGCGCCGGGCTGGCTGATCCTCGCCGCGGCGGCGCTCGCCGCGCTCGTCATCCTGACCGCGGCGGCGGTCAGGCGCTGGCGGCGCGACGCCTACCGGCGCGCGGCGCTGGCCGAACTCGACCGGCTGGCCCCGGCCGCCGACGCGGCGGGCGCCGCCGCCGTCTCCGCCGTGCTGAAGCGGGCCGCGCTCGTCGCCTATCCGCGCGTCGACGTGGCCTCGCTCACGGGCGGCGCCTGGCTCGCCTTCCTCGACCGCACCGGCGGCGACGGTTTTTCGGGGCGCGCGGGCCTCGCCGGGGCGGCGTCGGGCGCGCCTGCCGGCGACGGCGCGGCGCTGCTGGCGTCGGCGCGGCGCTGGGCGCGGCGCCACCGGGGGGAGGGCTAGCATGCTGTCTTTCGCCTACCCCTGGCTCGCGCTGCTGGCGCCCCTGCCCGCGCTGGCCTACTGGCTGGCGCCGGCCTATGCGCCGCGCCGCCCGGCCCTGCGGGCGCCGTTCTTCGCCACCCTCGCGCGGCTGACGGAAGCGTCGCCGGGCGGGCGGGGCGGCGTCGAGCCGGGCGGCCTGCGGCGGTTTCTCGTCCCTGGCCTCTCGTGGCTCCTGGTCCTCGCCGCGCTGGCCCGTCCGCAATGGACGCTGCCGCCGATCCATCAGGACCGGCCGACGCGCGACCTGCTGCTGCTGGTCGATCTTTCAGCCTCGATGGACACGCCCGACTTCACCGACGCGGCGGGCGCCAGAGTGAGCCGCCTCGTCGCCGCCAAGCAGGCGCTCGACGATTTTCTCGCCCGCCGCCAGGGCGACCGCGTCGGCGTCGTCGTGTTCGGCGACGCGCCCTTCCCGCTCGTCCCCTTCACCGCGGACCTCGGCCTCGCCCGCGAGCTTCTCGGCGAGATGCAGGTCGGCGTGGCGGGGCCCCGCACCGCCTTCGGCGACGCCATCGGGCTCGGCCTCAACCTGTTTTCGACCTCGACCGCGCCGGCCAAAACCATCATCGCGCTGACCGACGGCAACGACACGGCGAGCCGGGTCCCGCTGGCGGAGGCGGCGCAGGCGGCGCGCGACAGGGGCGTCGTGATCCATACGGTCGCGGTGGGCGACCCGGCGGCGGCGGGCGAAGACAAGCTCGACGAGGCGGCGCTCCGGCAGGTCGCCGAGATCACGGGCGGCGGCTTCTATCGCGCGATGGACCGCGCCCAGCTCGCGCAGATCTACGCCCGGCTCGACCAGATCGAGACGCGCAGGGTCGACTCCGTCTCGTTCCGGCCCAAGGTCGAGCTTTACTGGGCGCCGCTCGCCGGCCTCCTGCTGCTGTCGATGCCGGCGCAGGCGCTGCGCCTCCTGCGCCGGCCGCGCCGGCGGGCGCAGGAGGCTGTTTCATGAGCGGCGGCCCCCTGATCGAGAGCCTTGCGCAGTTTCATTTCCTGCGCCCGTGGTGGCTGCTGCTGGCCGCGCCGGCGTTCGGCCTGTGGGCGCTGCAACGGCGCGCGGCCGACGTCGCGGCGCGCTGGCGCAGGGCGATCGACCCGGTTCTGCTGCGTCATCTCATCGTCGACGGCGGCGGGCGCCGGCGGGCGAGCCCCGAGACCCTGCTGCTGGCGACATGGATCGTCGGCGCCGTCGCCGTGGCCGGGCCGAGCTGGCGGCAGGCGCCGTCGCCGTTCGCGCAGGCGGCGCGGCCGGCGATGTTCGTCCTCAAGGTCACGCCGTCGATGCTCGAACGCGACCTCGCCCCGACCCGCCTCGACCGGGCGCGGCAGAAGATGTCCGACCTGCTCAGGCTGCGCGAAGGCGCGCCGACCGGCCTTGTCGCCTACGCCGGCTCGGCGCATCTCGTTCTGCCGCCGACCTCCGACGGCGCGGTGACGAACGAAATGGCCGGCGCCCTCGCGCCGGACCTGATGCCGCGCCAGGGCGACGCGCTGGCGCAGGCCGTGACGCTCGCCGCCGCCACGCTCAAACATGCGGGACAGGGCGGCTCGATCCTCATCTTCGCCGACGCCGCGCCGGCGCTCCAAAACGCCGCGCCCGGCGCGCCGGTCATTCTGTTCGCGATGCTGCCGCAGGCGCGCGCCGCCTCGGATCCCTCGCTCGCGGCGGCGGCCTCGGCGCTTCACGCCAGACTCGTGGCGACGACGCTCGACGACGGCGACGTCGCGGAGCTGGCGCAGATCCTTGCGACCGCCGGGCCGCCGCCGCCGGCGCCGGGCGAGGGCGAAAGATGGGAGGAGGCCGGATATTGGTTGACGCCCCTGCTCGCGCTGATGGTCCTGTTCTGGTTTCGTCGCGGATGGGCGCTGGCGTGAGGACCGCGCGCGCCTTCGTGTGGCTCGGCGTGGCGCTCGTCGCGGGGCTGGGCCTCGGCGCCTGGCGGGTCGGCTGGCCGAACCTTTGGGCGAGCCCCGACCAGCGCGGCCGCTTGCTGTTCGAGCGCCAGCGCTGGTCCGACGCCGCCGCCGCGTTCCAAGACCCGCTCTGGCGCGGCGTCGCGCAATTTCGCGCCGGCGATTTCAAGGCGGCGGAGGCGACCTTCGCCGGCGTCGACACGGCGCAGGGCGCCTATGACCAGGGCAATGCGCTGACGATGCTCGGCAAATATGAAGAGGCGACAAAGCGCTACGATCGCGCCCTTGAGCTGCGGCCCGGCTGGCCCGAGGCCGAGGCCAACCGCCGCATCGCCGCGCTGCGCGCCGAACGGCTCAAATCGCCCGGCGCCGACGTGGGCGACCAGCGCGAAGGCGCGGATCGGATCGTCTATGACAAGGACGCCGTCGCGCCCGAAGGACGGGAGACGCAGACCGCCGGCGCGCCGATGGACGACGAGGCGGTGCGCGCGCTGTGGCTGAAGCGCGTGCGCGCGCGGCCCGCCGATTTTTTGCGCGCGCGATTCGCCTTTCAGCTTGAGGCAGGACAGGCGCCGGCGGACGCGGCGCAGGGAGGCAAGCCATGAGGTGGCTCGCGGCGCTTCTGGCGTTCGCCGGGCTGGTCGCGCCGCTCGCCGCGCAGGACGCGTCAGTCGGCGCTCCGCCGCCGGCGGTCGTCGTGCGGCAGAGCGTCGATCCGGCGTCCGGCGCGGTGGTCGGGCAGCGCGTGGCGATCTATGTGGACGTGCTGTTTCGCGGCAGGATGCCGCGGCCGCCGCGCCTGAGCCTGCCGGACACGCCCGGCGCGCAGATCTTCCGCTTCGAGACGCAGGGGCTCACCCTTCGCGAGACCATCGACGGCGAGGCCTATGTCGGCCAGCGCTTCGAATTCGCGTTCTACGCCCGCCGCGGCGGCGCCTTTGAGGCGCGGCCCGCCGTCGTGACACTGCTCGACGCGGACGGCGGCGTGACCGGCCATGCCGAGGGACAGGCGACGCGCTTCGACGTGGCCGCGCCGCTGGGGGTCGACGTGTCGCAGCCCGTCGTCGCCGCCCAGAGCCTCGCCCTCGACGAGCAATGGAGGCCGGCGCCGACCGGCCCGTTCAAGCCCGGCGACGCGCTGACGCGGGTCATCTCCCGCAGCGCCGAAGACGTGCCGGGCCTCGCCATGCGCGATCTCGCCTTCCCCGCGCCGGACGGCGTGCGCGCCTATGTCGACCCGCCCGACATCGACGACCGCAGCGAGCGCGGCGTCGTCACGGGACGCCGGACGGACCGCGTCACCTATGTTTTCGAGCGCGGCGGCGCCTTCGCGCTGCCGGCGGTCGTTCAGCCCTGGTGGGATCTTGGCTCCCGCAGCCTGAAGAGCGCCGAGGCTCCGGGAGCCACGATCCGCGTCGAGGAGCCTCCGCCCGCGCCCGACGCGCCTCGCCCTTCAGGGCGCCTCGACGCCGCGCGTCTCGCGCTGCTCGCGGCGGGCGGCCTCGGCCTGGCCGCGCTCGCCCTTGCCGCGGCGCGTCTGGCGCGGCGGCGGCGGTCCGATCCCGAGCGCGCGGCCTTCGCCGCCCTGCGTCGCGCCTGTTCGGGCGCCGACGCCGCGACGATCTACCGGCGCTTCTCGGACTGGGCGCGGACGCTGCCGCAGGAGCGCCGCCGCGCCGCGCGAAACGCCATGACCGGGCTTGAGGCCGCGCTGTTCCGCACGCCGGCGAAAGACTGGAGCCGCGACGACTCCCGCCGGCTGCTCGCCGACGCTCAGGCCCTGCGCCGGCCGCCGCAGGCCGGAGCGGTTTCGCCGCTGCCTCCGCTCAACCCGGGCGGGACGGGCGCGCCGTTTTCGTAGGGCGCCCCTTACAGCCTGCCGCCGGCGTGCGGCGGCGGCGCGGCCGCAAGGCTTACGCAAGCCCCTTCTGATAGTCCTTCACGTCGGAGAAGGCGGCCTCCGGCCATTTCTCCTGCTCGTAGCGCAATTCCCAGGCCGAGGTCGCCATGAACACGGGCGCGCCGTCGAGGTCGGCCGCCATCGCCGAGCCGTGCGCCCGCATGAATTTCTCAAGCTCGGCCGGGGTCGAGGCGCTCACCCAGCGGCAGGTCTCGAAGCGGCTCTGCTCGAAGCCGGCGTCAAGGCCATATTCAGCCTTGAGCCGCTCGGCGAGAACGTCGAGCTGCAGCGCGCCGACCACGCCGACGATGGCGCCGGAGCCGTCGTTTGGCAGAAACAGCTGCACCACCCCCTCCTCGGCCATCTGGCCGAGCGCCTCGCGCAGCTTCTTCGCCTTCATCGCGTCGCTGATCTTGACCCGGCGCAGGATTTCCGGCGCAAAGCTCGGCACGCCGCGAAAGACGAGGTCCTCGCCCTCGGTCAGCGTGTCGCCGATGCGCAGCGCCCCATGGTTGGGGATGCCGACGACGTCGCCCGGGAACGCCTCTTCGGCCAGCTGGCGGTCCTGGGCGAAAAAGAACTGCGGCGCGTTGAGCGCGATGTTCTTGCCGGTGCGCGCCAGCTTGGCCTTCATGCCGCGCCGCAGCCGGCCCGAGCACACCCGCATGAAGGCGATGCGGTCGCGGTGGTTCGGGTCCATGTTCGCCTGGATCTTGAACACGAAGCCGGTCATCTTCTCCTCGCGCGGGTCGACATGGCGCGAGGCGGCGTCAAGGCCCTGCGGCTCGGGGGCGAAAGCCTTCAGCGCGTCGATCAGGTCGCGCACGCCGAAGGCGCGCAGCGCGCTGCCGAAATAGAGCGGCGTCAGATGGCCTTCGAGAAAGCTCTTCCGGTCGAAGCTCTTGAGCCCCATGCGGGCGAGCTCGATCTGCTCCTGCGCGACCGCGAAATCGGCCTCGCCGAGAAGCTCGCGCAAAAACGGGTCGTCGGGGCCGCGGACGGGATGGGGCTCGCCGTCGCGGTCGATCCGGCGCACGATGTCATGGGTCAGGTCATAGGTGCCTTTGAACGCGCGTCCGAAGCCGAGCGGCCAGCTCATCGGCGCGACGTCGAGCGCCAGCGTCTTCTCGATCTCGTCGATCAGTTCGAACGGGTCGCGCGTCTCGCGGTCGAGCTTGTTGACGAAGGTCAGGATCGGGATGTCGCGCAGCCGGCACACCTCGAACAGTTTTCGCGTGCGGGCTTCGATGCCCTTGGCCGCGTCGATCACCATGATCGCCGAATCGACCGCGCTCAGCGTGCGATACGTGTCCTCGGAGAAATCCTCGTGGCCCGGCGTGTCGAGGAGGTTGTAGACGCAGCCGCCATATTCGAAGGTCATGACGGAGGTCACGACCGAGATGCCGCGCTCGCGTTCGATGCCCATCCAGTCCGAGCGGGTCTGGCGGCGGTTGGCCTTGGCCCGCACCTCGCCGGCGAGCTGGATCGCGCCGCCAAACAGCAGCAGCTTTTCGGTCAGCGTCGTCTTGCCGGCGTCCGGGTGCGAAATGATGGCGAAGGTGCGCCGGCGCGCCACCGGATCGCCGGCGGGAGCGTTATAGGGAGCTGAAACGGTCATGGCCGGGTTCAGTGGCGGCAAGGAGGCGGGCTGTCAACCGGCGGCGAAGACGGAGCAGGAGCGGCCATGGCGCAGGCGGACGATCCTTTCGATCTCGCGCGGTTCGTCGCAGCGCAGGACGGCGTGCTCGAAACCGCCATGGCCGAGCTGCGCGCCGGGCGAAAGCGCAGCCACTGGATGTGGTTCGTCTTTCCCCAGATCGCCGGGCTCGGCGCCAGCGCCATGGCGCGGCGTTACGCGATTTCGGGGATTGAAGAGGCGCAGGCCTATCTCGCGCATGAGCTTCTGGGGCCGCGGCTGAAGGCGTGCGCGCGGCTCGTCATGACGCATGAGGGGCTTTCGGCGCGCGACATTTTCGGCGCGCCCGACGACGCGAAAGTCTTCTCGTCCCTGACGCTGTTCGCCGAGGCGGCGCAAGAGAGGAGCGAGTTCAGCGCGGCGCTGGACACATTCTTCAGGGGCGCGCGCGACGCCGCGACGCTGGACCGGCTCGGGACGGACGCGCGCCTGGACTGAAACCGCGCGTCAGGGATTTGCGTCGCGCCCTTCGCCGCGCGCCGCGAAAAAATGATCCATCGGCCCATGCCCCCCCTCGCGCCCGACCCGCAGCGCGCCGGCGCCTCTCAGCGCGCCGGTGACATAGGCCTTGGCCGCGACGATCGCCTCCAGCATCGGCTCGCCGCGCGCGCGAAAGGCGGCGATGGCGGAGGACAGCGTGCAGCCCGTGCCATGGGTGTTGCGGGTGTTCACGCGCGGCGCGGAAAGAATCTCCTCGGTCTCCGCGTCAAGAAAGAAATCCTCGCTCGTCTCGCCGCCGGCGTCGCCGCCCTTGACCAGCACGGCGCGCGCGCCGAGCCGCATCAGCCGGTCGGCCGCCTCGCGCATGGCGTTTCGCCCGAGCGGGCGCGCGACCCCGGCGAGCCGGCGCGCCTCGTCGAGATTGGGCGTGACGAGCGAGACGAGCGGAAACAGGCGCTCGATGATCGCCGCCTCCACCCCCTCGCCGGCGAGCGCGTCGCCGCTCGTCGCGGCGAGCACCGGGTCAAGGGTCACAAAGGCCGGTCTGAAGCGGGCGAGCCGGTCGGCGACGACGCCGACCGTTTCGGCCGAGCCCAGCATGCCGATCTTGACGGCGGCGACCTCGACGTCCTCGAAAATCGCGTCGATCTGCGCGCCGACGAAATCGGCCGGCGGGAGATGCGTGGCGCGCACCCCTTGCGTGTTCTGCGCCGTCAGCGCCGTGACCACGGCCATGCCGTAGCAGCCGAGCGCGGAGAAGGTCTTGAGATCGGCCTGAATCCCCGCCCCGCCTGACGGATCGGAGCCGGCGATGGACAGAAGATTGGGGCTTTGCGTCGTTGCGGGCGTCGCTGCGGTCGCGGTGTTCATGGCTCGACCTTTCCTTGCCCGCCCGCGCGAGCTTCAGGCGCGGGCTTCGCGCCTGCGTCGGCCGAAGGGCGCGGAGAGAACGCTCCAGAGCGTGAATCCGACGACGAAGCCGAGGCCGCCGAGCGCGAAACCTTCCGTCGTGACGGGAACAGCCGGCTCGAAGCTTTCGTAGGCCCGCGCCCCGAGCTTCGGGTCGAACTGCGTCGCGAGCGCGACGAGGCGGCCGATCGGCCCCGCCTGCGCCATCGCCTGATTGGCGCTGACGAGCTTCTCAAGACGCTCGGAGGTTTCCTGCATCTGCGCGCCGCGCCCGCGCACGAGGCCGTCGTCGCTGGAGAGCAGGCGGTCGACGCCCTGCCGCGACGTCAGGCCGAAGCGGGCGCTGTCGGCGTCGAACTGCGCGACGATCGCCTGAAGCTCGTCGATCGCGCCGCCGAGCCGCTGGCGATATTGCTGCGCATATTCGGGGACCTGCGAGCCCACGACGCCGGCGGCGAGGCCGACGCAGAGCCCGAGCCTCGTCCGTAACGTTCCCATGCGCCTCCCGCCTGAGCGTCGCAAGCAGCCGACCGGAGCGTGACGCGCCGCCGTGGCGGCTTCAGGGCGCCGATCGCTTTTCTTCAACGCGCGGCCAGCGGCCCGCGCCGAAAAAATTTCAGGCCTCGGCCGGCTCGCGCGTCTCGGCCGGGTCGATCAGCCCCAGCGCCTCGCGCAAAACCTCGGCGCCCGCGCCGCGGCCGACCCCTTTCGTCGCGAGATGGCGGCGGAAGGCGCGCGCGCCGCGCCGCCCGTTGAACAGGCCGAGCATGTGCCGCGTCATGGCGGCGAGCGGCACGCCTTCGGCGCGTTTTTGCTCGATGAACGGGATATAGGCGAGCGCCGCCTCCATCGCGTCTTCAAAAGGCGCCGGCTCGCCGAACAGCCCGGGATCGACGCGCAGCAGCAGCGCCGGGTCGTGGTAGGCGGCGCGCCCGACCATCACGCCGTCGACATGGGCGAGTTCTTCGCGCATGGCGTCGAAATCCGCCAGCCCGCCGTTGAGCACGACCGGGACGTCCGGGAACGCCTGCTTCAGCCGCCGCACCAGCCCATAGTCGAGCGGCGGGATGTGGCGGTTGTCCCTCGGCGAGAGCCCTTCGAGCCAGGCCTTGCGCGCATGGACGATCAGCGCGTCGGCGCCCGCGGCGACGACCGCCCCGGCGAAGCCGAACAGCGCCTCCTCGGGGTCCTGCTCGTCGACGCCGATGCGGCATTTGACCGTGACCGGAAGCCGGACCGCCGCCTTCATCGCGGCGACGCCTTCGGCGACGAGCGCCGGCTCGCGCATCAGGCAGGCGCCGAAGGCCCCCTTCTGCACCCGCTTCGACGGGCAGCCGACATTGAGGTTGATCTCGTCATAGCCGTAATCGGCGCAGATGCGCGCGACCGCCGCGAGATCTTCGGGCTCGCTGCCGCCGAGCTGGACCGCGACCGGATGCTCGACCGGCTCGAAGCCGAGCAGGCGCGCGCGCGGGCCATGCAGCACGGCGCCGGTCGTGACCATCTCGGTGTAGAGCCGCGCGCGGCGCGACAGCAGCCGATGCAGGACCCGGCAGCGCGAATCGGTCCAGTCGAGCATCGGCGCGACGCAGAAATGATAGGGGGAGAAACCGCTGATTTTTCAGAACCTCTGCAAACAGGGCGGCGAGGCGGGGCCGCGCCGCGCCCCTCGCCTCAATCAAAGGCTTCGGGGCTGAAATCCTCGCCGCACCATTTGCGCCATTGCGCCGCCTCCATGGCGTCGGCGAGCCGGCGCAGCCTGCGGATCGTCGCGGCGGCGCCGTCCTCGCGCGCCGCGCAGGCGAGCTGGACGCTCAGCATGGCCTCGAGCACCTTCGATTTCGGCGCGCCGCCGGCATACATGTCGCCGAGCTTTTCGAGCCAGCCCTGGCGCAGCGCGCGCGCCAGCGCCTCCGAGTCCTCGCTCATCTTTCGGGTCCCGTTCCGAAGCGCCGATCCGGAACGCCATGATAGCCGATTTTCGCGCACGCCGGAACGTCGTGCGAAAGCTTCAGGCGGCGACGGCGAGCTCCATTTCGGGCACGTCGCCTGACACGATCAGCCGCGCCGCGGTCGCCGCCCGGATCGCCTCGACCGAGACGTCGGGCGCGCGCTCGCGCAGGACGAGCCCCTCGTCGGTCGGCTCGATCACGGCGAGCTCGGTGACGACCAGCGTCACCCGCCGCAGCGAGGTGAGCGGCAGGGTGCAGGCCGGCAGGATCTTCGGCGCGCCCCTGGCCGTATGCTGCATGGCGACGATGACGCGGCGCGCGCCGGTGACGAGATCCATCGCCCCGCCCATGCCCGGCACCATCTTGCCCGGCACCATCCAGTTGGCGAGCAGGCCCTTTTCGTCGACCTGCAGCCCGCCGAGCACGGTGGCGTCGAGATGGCCGCCGCGGATCAGGCCGAAGGACACCGCGCTGTCGACCGTCGCCGCGCCCGGCACGGCGGTGACGAAGCCGCCGCCGGCGTCGGTCAGGTCGTCCCACTCCATGCCGTCGGGAGGCGGCGCGCCCATGCCGACGATGCCGTTCTCGGACTGGAACAGGATGCCGGAGCTGTGCGGCAGGAATTGCGCGACGCCGGTCGGCAGGCCGATGCCGAGATTGACGAGCGTGCCCGGATGCAGCTCGCGCGCGACGCGGCGCTGGATGATTTCGACAGGCGTCATCAGCGGGCCCTTTCGATGAGATGGTCGACGAGCACGCCCGCGGTGTCGACGGCGTCCGGCGGCACCGCGCCGACGGGCAGGATCTCGCGCGGCTCGGCGATCACCACCGCCCCGGCCATGGCCATGACCGGATTGAAGTTCGTCGCCGTGAGCTGATACGACAGATTGCCGTTGTAGTCGGCGCGCTCGCAGGCGACGAGCGCGAAATCGGCCGCAAGCGGCGGCGCATAGAGCCAGCTCTCGCCGTCGATCTCGATGACGCGCCGGCCTTCGGCGGCGAGCGTGCCGAGCCCCGTCTTGGTCAGGACGCCGCCGAGCCCGTAGCCCGCCGCCCTGATGCGCTCGGCGAGCGTGCCCTGGGGCACAAGCTCGACCTCCATCTCGCCCGAGATCATCTTTTTCTGGGTTTCGGGATTGAGGCCGATATGCGAGGCGACGACCTTCGCGACGCAGCCCGCCGAAACGAGCCTGGCGAGGCCGAAGCCGGGCCTTCCCGTGTCATTGGCGATCACGGTCAGATTCTTGCGGCCGGCGGCGACGATCGCGTCGATCAGGCGGTGCGGCGAGCCGACCCCCATGAAGCCGCCGATCATCACCGACGCGCCGTCGGGGATGAGGGCCGCCGCGTCAGCGGGCGATATGGCGCTTTTCATGCTCAAGCCTGCTCCTGCTGGTCAGCTCCCGCACAGCAATACTCAAGCCCCCGTCTTTCGCAAGCCGCCTGGGCGCCTGCCGCGTCCACGACCTCAGGAGAGCTGGAAGGCGCAGGCGGCGCCGGCTAGGCTCGGTCCGGACCGGCTGATTCGCCGCGCCGGACGCATGGCTCGACCCGGCGTCCCGAACCGGCCGCGTCTTTGGGGGGAAGGACGCCGCATGGATCTCCTGATCGCGCTCGCCGCGCTGTTTCTCCTGATGTTCGTCGCCTATCGCGGCTTCAGCGTGATTCTGTTCGCGCCGATCGCCGCCATGCTGGCGGTGCTCGTCACGGACCCGTCCGCCGTCCCGACCGTCTTCACCTCCCTGTTCATGGAGAAGATGGTCGCCTTCCTGAAGCTCTATTTTCCGGTGTTCCTGCTCGGCGCGGTGTTTGGCAAGGCGATCGAGCTGTCGGGCTTCTCGCGGGCCATCGTCGCCGCCGTCGTCGGGCTCATCGGCGCCTCGCGCGCGATTCTCGCCATCGTGCTGGTCTGCGCGGTGCTGACCTATGGCGGCGTCTCGCTGTTCGTCGCGGTGTTCGCGGTCTATCCCTTCGCCGCCGAGCTGTTCCGCCGCTCCGACATCCCGAAGCGGCTGATTCCGGGAACAATCGCGCTCGGCGCCTTCAGCTTCACCATGGACGCCCTGCCCGGCACGCCGCAGATCCAGAACATCATTCCCTCGGCCTTCTTCCACACCACGGCCTGGGCCGCGCCCGTCCTTGGCGTCGTGGGCGCGATCTTCATTCTGGTCTCGGGCCTCGGCTGGCTCGAATGGCGCCGCCGCCAGGCCGCGGCGAAGGGCGAAGGCTATGGCGCGGGCCAGCTCAACGAACCGGAGACCGAGGCCGACGCGCCGCTCGCCTCGCCCTATGTGGCCATCGCGCCGCTCGTCGTGGTGTTCGTCTCGAACAAGCTTTTGACCATGCTGATCGCCTCCGCCTATCCCGGCCGGCATGAGGTCAGGCTCGCCGGCATGAGCGCGCCGGTCGTCTCCGACGCCGCGGCGCTGACGGCGATCTGGGCGGTGCAGGGCGCGCTCATTCTGGGCGTTTTGACCGTGTTCGCCCTCGCCTTCCGTCCGCTGACGCGCAAATTCGCCGACGGCTCCAAAACGGCGGTCGCCGGCGCCCTGCTCGCCGGCATGAACACGGCCTCCGAATATGGCTTCGGCGCGGTGATCGCCGCGCTGCCCGGCTTCGTCTTCATCCGCGACGCGCTGGGGAGCATCGGCGATCCGCTGGCCAAGGTCGCGATCAGCGTCTCGACCCTCGCCGGCGTCACCGGCTCGGCCTCGGGCGGGCTGTCGATCGCGCTCGCCGCCATGTCTCAGCAGTTCATCGCGGCGGCGGACGCCGCGCATATTCCGATGGCCGTGCTGCACCGCGTCGCCGCCATGGCGTCGGGCGGCATGGACACGCTGCCGCACAATGGCGCGGTGATCACCGTGCTCGCCGTCACCGGCCTGACGCATCGCCACGCCTACGCCGACATTTTCGCGGTCACCGTGCTGAAGACGGCGGCCGTGTTCGTGGTCATCGGCTTCTATTACCTGACCGGGCTTTATTGAGCGTCTGCGCCGCGCCGCAGCCCGATGACACGAAAAATCCCCCTCCGCCGGCGGGCGAAGGGGGATTTTACGTCCTGCGAAACGCCGGCGCGGTCAGGAGGCGGCGACGGCCTCTTCCTCCTCGGCGCCCTGGACGGGCCCCGAGTCCTTGCCCTTGGCGCTGACGTCGCGGTCGACGAATTCGATCACCGCCATGGCCGCGTTGTCGCCGTAGCGGAAGCCGGCCTTGAGCACGCGGGTGTAGCCGCCGTTGCGGTCCTTGTAGCGCGGGCCGAGCACCGCGAAGAGCTTGCCGACGAGGGCGACGTCCTTGATCTGGGCGATCGCCTGGCGGCGGGCGTGCAGGTCGCCGCGCTTGCCGAGGGTGACGAGCTTTTCGACGACGGGGCGAAGATCCTTCGCCTTGGGCAGGGTGGTGACGATCTGCTCATGCTTGATGAGCGCCTGCGCCATGTTGGCGAACATCGCCTTGCGATGCTCATGGGTGCGCCCGAAGCGGCGATGCGCGTTGCCGTGATACATTTGGCCTTCTCCGTTTGATTATGACGGCCGCCGCGCCACGGGTCGGCCGTCCTTTATGCGCCCGTCTTTGCGGGCGAAGCGCGGACGGGGCCGCCGCGCGCGGCCCCGAAGTCTCAGTAGTGCTCCTCGAAGCGCTTGGCGAGGTCGTCGATGTTGTCCGGCGGCCAGCCATTGACCTCCATGCCGAGGTGGAGGCCCATCTGCGCGAGCACTTCCTTGATCTCGTTCAAGGACTTGCGGCCGAAGTTCGGGGTGCGCAGCATCTCGCCCTCGGACTTCTGGATGAGGTCGCCGATGTAGACGATGTTGTCGTTCTTCAGGCAGTTCGCCGAGCGCACGGAAAGCTCGAGCTCGTCGACCTTCTTGAGCAGCGCCGGGTTGAAGGCGAGCTCGGGGATCGAAGGCGTCGACTCGACGCGGCGCGGCTCCTCGAAATTGACGAAGACGTTGAGCTGGTCCTGCAGGATGCGCGCGGCGAAGGCCACGGCGTCCTCAGGGGTCAGCGCGCCATTGGTCTCGACCTGCAGCGTGAGCTTGTCGAGGTCGAGGTTCTGGCCCTCGCGGGTGTTCTCGACGCGGTAGCTGACCTTGCGCACCGGAGAATAGAGGCTGTCGATCGGGATGAGGCCGATCGGCGCGTCTTCGGCGCGGTTGCGCTCGGCCGCGACATAGCCCTTGCCGGTGCTGATGGTGAACTCCATGCGGATCTCGGCGCCCTCGTCGAGGGTGCAGATGACGAGGCTGGGGTTCAGGACGACGATGTCGCCCGTGGTCTGGATGTCGCCGGCCGTGACCTTGCCGGGGCCCTGCTTCTTGAGGACGAGGCGCTTCGGCCCGTCGCCCTGCATCTTGACGGCGATGTCCTTGATGTTGAGAACGATGTCGGTCACGTCCTCGCGCACGCCCGGAATGGACGAGAACTCATGCAGCACGCCGTCGATATGGACGGAGGTGATGGCCGCGCCCTGCAGCGAGGACAGCAGGATGCGGCGCAGGGCGTTGCCGAGCGTAAGGCCGAAACCGAGCTCGAGCGGGCCGGCGACGACGGTCGCGACGCGCTTGGGATCGTCGCCCGGGATCACCTCGAGCTTGTTGGGTTTGGTGAGCTCCTGCCAGTTCTTCTGAATCACGAACAGAGCCTTTCTGACGGTGCGGCGCCCGTTTCGGCGCCGGACAAGTCTTGCCGTATGTTATAAGATGCGGCGCTCCGGAGCGCTTTCCGATCGGAGGCGGAAGCCCGATCGGAAAGCGTTCCTGCGCCGGGGCTTGAGCGGCGCCCCGTCGGGGAGGCCGCCGGAAACGCCTCGGGCCGACGGCGGCGGCGCGGGCCGCAACACCGGCGACGCGCGGCCCTGGACTGAAATGCGCGTCGCGCCGCGCGGCCCTTTGGAGCCGGCGGCGCCTGAAAATCAGCCGGCCGCCTTCGGCCCGGAGCGCGTCAGACGCGGCGGCGCTTGCGCGGCCGGCAGCCGTTGTGCGGGATCGGCGTGACGTCGCGGATCGAGGTCACGGTGAAGCCCGCCGCCTGCAGCGCGCGCAGCGCGGATTCGCGGCCCGACCCGGGGCCCGACACCTCGACCTCGAGCGTGCGCATGCCGTGCTCGGCGGCCTTGCGCGCGCAATCCTCGGCCGCCATCTGCGCGGCGTAGGGGGTCGACTTGCGCGAGCCCTTGAAGCCCATGGTGCCGGCCGAGGACCAGGAGATGGTGTTCCCCTGCGCGTCGGTGATGGTGATCATGGTGTTGTTGAACGTCGAGTTCACATGCGCGACGCCCGACGCGATGTTCTTGCGTTCGCGACGGCGGACGCGGGTGGTTTCCTTGGCCATGATGCTCCAGACTGTCCTTCAGGCGCGCCCGTAACGCCAGGCGCTAGGGAGGGCGGCGGCCGCTGCGGGCCGCGCGCGAAATTACTTCTTCTTGCCGGCGATCGGCTTCGCCTTGCCCTTGCGGGTGCGGGCGTTGGTGTGGGTGCGCTGGCCGCGCACCGGCAGCTGGCGGCGATGACGCAGGCCGCGGTAGCAGCCAAGGTCCATGAGGCGCTTGATGTTGATCGCCACCTCGCGGCGCAGGTCGCCCTCGACGAGATAGTCGCGGTCGATGGTCTCGCGGATCTGCAGCACCTCGGCGTCGGTCAGTTCGGAGACGCGGCGCGCGTCCGGAATATTGACCTTCTTGCAGATCTCCTCGGCCTTCTTGGAGCCGATGCCGTGAATATATTGAAGCGCGATGACGACGCGCTTGTTGGTCGGAATGTTGACGCCGGCGATACGTGCCACAGATCTTCTCCATGTGAGCCGCGGCGGGGCCGCGTAAAGACTCCCGCGTCCGGTGGAGGCCGGCCCCTGCGGGAGCGCCCAGATTGCTCGAAGACGCAAGAAACGCCTCCGGAAACTCGCGTTTCAGGCTGAAGGGGTGCGCATAACCGATCATCGCGATGGCGTCAAGCGCTTTCGCCAGGGCGGGCGACGGCGGCCGGAGCCGCCGGCCGGGCGTGCGCGAAGCTTCGCGCAGCGTCCCGCCCCAGCTTCGCCGCGGCGCGCGAGGCCCGTTCGGACGCGCCCGCTTTGGCGCCGAATCATTTCGGAACGCCGGATCTCGGGCGCCAGACCCGTCTCAGCCGAACGAGCGCATCTTGTCCCGCCGCCGGCGGCCGGAGAAATCCGGCGCGGCGCGCAAGACCGCGCGGCGAACATGCGCCGCTCCCGGCCCGCGGCCGCGGGCCGGCGAGACACAGGCCCTTTTCGCCGGCCGCATGCGCGCTTGACGGCGACGGCCTGGCTGACGCCGGCCGGCCGGCGGACCTGTCTTTACTTTGTGTTTATGCGCCCCGGCGGTCGGGCGCGGCGATTGGCGAGACGGCGGAATAGCCGCGACACAGCTCAGAGCGCGGCGACGACATGGCGCCATGGCAAATGGCTACTTGGCGGCTTGGCGGCTTGGCGACGACGTGACGGCGGCGGTCTTGTGAAAAAAGCCGCAAAAGGAGCGGTTGCAATCCAGATTCGTTTGGGCCATATAGCCGGGGCCGGCGGCGACGCCTCCGGCTCGGACGCGGGTGTAGCTCAGGGGTAGAGCACAACCTTGCCAAGGTTGGGGTCGTGGGTTCGAATCCCATCGCCCGCTCCAAATTTCTCCAAATAATCAACGACTTATAACGAAGCCGCCGAGAGGCGGTTTTGTCGTTTTCGGCTTGGTGACCACTTGGTGACCACCGATGTTGGGAGTACCCATCAGTTCTCCCCCTGGGGAAAACTGCGCACCCTCTATCGAAACGAGGTGGCTCGCCATCGCACGCAGTTGATACGGGCCTGTAATTGCCTGATCGAACTGACCACCGATCCCGCTCCGACGGAAAGACGGCTGATCCACTTCGCGAAGCGCGGGCAGCGGTCGTAGAGGTCATTGCCAAGGATGTTCATGAGAAGCCCGATCTGGAGTTCCATGCGAGGTCTCCCGTCGGCATGTCTTGGAACTCAGCGAAAACGGCTAGCGCCCGTGCGCGTTCCGCCGTGGTGAGGGAGTAGAAGCGGCGCCGGAGCCGGCCCACCTCCTTGGGGTCCACGTCCTCCCAATCGCCCTTGAGCCAATCGGCCGTCTCCAACCGGGCCAGCATCGGATACATAGTCCCGGATCCGATGCCGGCGTCTGTAGTTGTGGGCGGTTGGGCTTCCTGATGTTCCGTCTTCGTTCTGCTGCGGGTAAGGTGCATCCTGGAGAGTCGAGATGTGGATCGCAGTCCGCCAGCGCTTCAGAGCTTTTCATGCCGACCTGAACCCGATGAAGGATCAGGTCGAGGACGCATTTGGTAAGGCCAAGCGCGTCGGTCAGGCCCTGCAACGTGCCTACGGCGGCGAGGCGACGGAGAACCCGCCGATCTTCCCGGTGGGCTCTTGGGGCAAAGGCACGCCGGTGCGACCGTCCGCGGACATCGACATCATGGCTCGGTTCGATTGGGCCATGTATCAACGCTTCCATGCCTACGCCTTCAACGGGCAGTCTGCGCTCCTCCAGGAGATTAAGGACAAGCTGGAGGCGGCCTATCCGCAGACCCGAAAGCGTGGCGATGGGCAGGTGGTCCAGATCGATTTTAACTCAATCATGGTCGAACTCGTGCCCGTGTTTGCAATCGGCAACGGGCAGTTCATCATGCCGGACACGAACGGCGGTGGATCGTGGAAGACGGTCGATCCGGCTGCGCAGATCAAGCTCATCGACGATGCTGACCGGGACTTCAGCGGCAACGTCCGCCCGCTCTGCAAGATCATCAAGCGGTGGAAGCACGAGTGCTCCGTCGATCTAAAATCCTTCGCCATCGAGCTCCTGGTTGCAGATTTCTTCCGCAACTACCCTTGGGGCAATTACGACTACTACTATTACGATTGGTATGTGCGGGACTGCCTAAAGTTCATCAAGACTCGGGTGAACGGGTGGGTAGCGATCCCCGGCACAGGCGAAATCGTCCAGCTTGGCGACAAGTGGGCTTCTAAGGTCGAGACGGCCATCGGCATCGCTGAACAGGCGTGCGATTATGAGCGAGACGACTACGACATCCTAGCGGGCGTAGAATGGCAGAAGATCTTCGGACCCCGGATCCCGATCCACGTGCTGTCGTAGAAGCGCGCCGCCGAGAGATCGTGAAGGAAGCCCTGAGGCAGTCGGAAAGCTGCCTCTGGACCTCCACGATGCTCTACATTTGGCTGCGTCGGGTGCGGTGGCAGCACAAGGCTATCACGCTCGCCCCCATCGTCCTGACGGCCCTCGCTGGCGCAGCCTTCGCCAAGGCTTGGCTACCTGCCGTCGCCGTGGCGGTCATCGCCTTCCTGGCTACCTTGATCCCATCCATATCGGAGGCTCTCGACATCCAGACGCACGTCGAAGAGCTCAAACGGACCGCTGCCGAATATAAAGCGCTTCAGGACCGCTTCCGGCGCCTTGCGAGGATCACAGCGCTCGGCGAGGTGGATAAGGCGGAAGAGGTCCTGGCAGAGCTCATGGACCGCATGGACGCCGTCCGGGGTGGATCCATCACTCCGCCCGATCGGTATCGCGAGGACGCAAAGAAGCAGATCGAGGGCGGCAATTACGATTTCGCGGTCGACCTGCCGACCGGAGAGACCCCATCCGGCAAGCGATCAGAGCCGCCGAAGGTTTGAGCGGCGGCCCCACGCTGCTGATCGTCGACGTGACGGTGGCCATAGTGCGCCAGGAGCCGAAGTTCGCTGCTGCGACGATGAATGGCCGGTTTGGGGTCGTGAAGAGACCGGCGGCTTTCGGGTGACTGGGCCTGGAAGCGGACGTAGATTCCGCTACATCGCCGATCCTGACGCAAGTCGCGCTGTGTCGACCTTTTCAAATGGCGCTCAATAAGCAAACTGTAGTGGTGTGGTGGGTGAGAGGAGAGACCGTGAAGGCCCAGATTCAGGCGAACTATGAAGAGCGGCTTTCCCGCTACGTCACTCTAATCCAGGGTGAGGCGCCGCCGGGTCTCGTGCCCAAGTTGGCCGTCTATCGCGAGCTCATCCGGCAGCAGGGTATGCATGGGGACCGGCTCTGGAAAATCGAACCGATCCTCCATCCCCTGATCTTTTCAGTTGAAACCGACCTGCATCTTGCAACGGCCCGACTGCTGGAGGAACCGCGCCGAGCAGAGGGGAGCTTGTTCGCATTCCTCGCCTTCTGCATGAAAAACCAAGCGAACATCACGTGGAAGTCAGGGCCTCCGCCGATCGAAGTCCTGGAGAAACAGCTCGATGAACTGGAATCGAGGCGCAACACAATCAATGCCATCATGGGACGGCGCGATAAGTTTTTCGCTCATCTCGACAAGCGCTATTTGAAAGAGCCTGCGCGTATATACGCCGACTATCCGCTCGAAGCGGAAGAGGTAATTGCACTGGTAAACGCGGTGATCGGGGTGGTCACGGAGCACCAGTGGAAGCTACAGGAGAGCGCCGCCATCAGCGTCGCCGAATTCTACGCGATTGGCGTAGAGAACATGGTGCGAAATCTGGAGGCTGGCCGTCGCAAGAACTTCCCGGGGCAGCTGGATTGATTGATATAATGCCGACGTTCAGGACGAGGGCGTCCATTCAGTTCACGCTATACGGCTGAAAATGGGCCGACAGCGGAATGGGCGCTCCTGGGACGTGTCGAACACATAGCTGCCATTCGGCAGCCAAGATTACTCCGGCTGCTGTGCTTTGCACACGCAAATAATATTTGAACCGTTAGAAATTATAAATTGGATAAAGAGATGAAATATCGTTTATACTGATAGGGTGGGGCATTAGAGCCTCTCACCGCCCACCACGATTCTACTTTGCGCGGCGATAGCTTGGTTGTTTCACCGCGCAACGCGATAGGCCCCGCGAGCGCCCATGGGCCAAGTATGGACCAAGTCGATGCACCGGATACCCATCGTCGGCGACGCGCCGCGAGCTTCGGCGCTCAACAACATGAGCGACGCCGAGAAGATCGAGTTCGCCCGGAGCCCATTCGTGCGGACGCTCCACGTTACGGCCGGGACGTTGGTCACGACGATCCGCTGGTCCTACGTGCACGCGACGCTCGGCACCCAGCGTTGGCGCAACGGCTCGGCGTTCTTTCTCGACATTGACGGTCGGATCATCGCCGTCACCGCGGCGCACGTCCTCCGCCTCTACCAGGAGGGCAAGCAAATGTCTCGGGGCCGCATCGCGTGCCAGCTCGGCGACCTCACCTTCGATCCCGATGCTCGATTGATTGACGTGAACGACGGGATCGACATTGCGACGTTCAACGTCACAACCGCCGAGTTCGCGCAAATCGGAAAGCAGCCGTTCGCTGTCGCCGCGAGCGATTGGCCGCCGCCCCATCCGGCGACGACACGGCCCGGCCGACCCGGCCTCACCGGGTACTTCGCCGGATTCCCGGAAGACGCGCGGCTTTGGATCAATAGCTGCGCGATGAGCTTCGGGCTCTACGTCGCGGGCGGGCCCATCGGCTCCGCGACGGAGCGCCAAATCTCCATGCCCTTCGAGCGCCAGTTCTGGGTCGACACGCTGGGCCTCGGCTTTCCGCCCGCTGGCTTCGATCCAGGCGGGATCAGCGGCGGTCCGATGATGATGCCGCTCGAAACCGACGGCGCCTGGTCGTTGCACCTAGCGGGAGTGATTTCGGAATTCCCGCCGAGCGTCCTCGGCGTCGAGACAGTGATCGCCGCGCCCGCCCATTTCATCGCGGCCGACGGCCGGATCAATGAGCGAAGTGCGCCGACCCGATTCGCGGAGCCCGTGGCATGACCGACACGGATTGGATTGCGCGCGACGGCGGCCGGACCGTGTGGCGCTACATGAGCTTTTCGCGCTTCGTCTGGCTTCTCCAGCGAAAGCAGCTTTGGCTCTCCCGCGCTGACAAGCTGGGCGATCCTTGGGAGATCGCGCTGGCGGGTGATCAGCTCGACCATATCGTGAAGCGACAACCCATCACGCCGCTGGGCGAGGGGAAGCGCGAGACGGCGATGGAGCGCGCCGCTCGGATCATCCCTGCATGGCGAGAGAAGACCTTCGTGAATTGCTGGAACGCTTCCGAGCATGAGTCGCACGCGCTCTGGCGCATCTATTGCGGTCCGACCGAGGGTGTCGCGATCCAGACGACGCTCGGGAAGCTGCACGAATCCGCCCGCGGGGTTGCGCTCTTCCCGGTGATCTATGAGACGCCCGGCGCTCACCGCCGCACGCCGCAATTGATCGAGCTCGCGACGCGGAAACGCCCAATGTTCGCCTATGAGCAGGAAGTCCGCATGGTGCACATCGCCGAGCCCGACCAGGCCGAGACGCTCGGCGTGCAGGATTTCGGCCGTTGCCTGGATTGGAGCGCCGAAGATCACGCCGACTGCATCCGCGTCCATCCTCTCGCCGATGGGTCGTTCATAGAGGCCGTGACCAGCGCGGTCGAGTATTACGCGCCCGGCCTTCGGGACCGCGTTGAGTGGTCGGCTATGCGCGATCCACCGCCGGTCTGAAACCAGGAAGCAGCACATGACCCAGCGAAAATCGAACGAGGGCAAGGTGCTCGACGCCGTGATCCGGCGGATCGAAGAGCGCGACGGCGTGAAGCGGGCCGACATGCGCGATCCGGAAGCGGAGATGCATCCGTCGCCGGTCGACCAGGTTTCCACCTTCGGCGGCGTCCTTCATGCCTTCGAGCACACAGAAATCGAGCCGTTTCCGGATTACATCGAGACGCGGAAGCACAACGCAGAATTGCTCGGGCCGATTCCCGCTGCGCTGGCCGACCTGGCGAAGCCGGACGAGTGCTTTCAATTGCTCGTCCCGATTACCGCGTCGGTTGGGCTCAAGCGCTCGGATCACGACGGCGTCCGAGCCGCGCTGGTCGTTTGGGTTCGCAAGGAAGCGCCAGGTGTCGAGCCGAGGCCTTACGGGAGCCGCGTGACCGCGAGAGAGGCGCAACCGCCCGGCGTGCCATTTCCCGTAAGGCTGACGCGCTATCGGCCCGCAATGGCGATGGGCGGCCGCTTCGATTTCGTTCAGGTCGCGCCGGGCGGCGGTGATGCACCTCGCGTCGAGCGGATCGCGCGAGCTTGTGAGAAAAAATATCGGAAGCTCGCCGCCTGGAAGGCCGAAGAGGGCGCGCGCTCGATCATCGTCTTCGAGGACAACGACATGATCCTCACGAACGAGCAATTGATCGCCGACGCCTTGGTCAAGGCCGAAGCCTCGCGATCCGACTGCCCCGACGAGGCCTATGTCGTCGCGACCTATGTCGTGCCCTAGGGTCTGTTTGGATTCATCTTGAATTTATCACGCCGGCGGTGAGATTGATCATTGCTTCAAAGCTGGTGTCAGTTTTGTCTGCTCGCATGGCGATCCGCTTAAATTCCTTGAGTTTGCAGAAGAAGTTTTCGATCAGATGTCGCCATTTGTAGATTTCGGCGTCGATGGCGAGAGGTTTTGCGCGCCGCGGATGCTGAGAGATGACGATCTTGGCGCCGCGTGCGTCGAGGTCGGCGATGATGGAATTGCTGTCGAAGGCCTTGTCTGCAATCAGCGCCTCGAAGGTCAGTCCTTCGATCAGCGGCGGGATGCCGACCGTGTCAAAGCGCTGTCCTGGCAGCAGCACGAAACGCACGAGATTGCCGAGCGCATCGGTAAGTGCCAGGATTTTGGTGGTCATTCCGCCTTTCGAGCGGCCGATGGCCTGTTTTTGCGTCCCCCTTTTGCGCCCTGTCCGTGGCGGTGGACCTTGACGATGGTGGCATCGACCATGACGTACTCCATGTCCGGCTCGTTTGAGACCGCATCAAACATGCGCTTCCAGACGCCCGCCTTTGCCCAGTCCCGAAAGCGCGTGTACACGGTTATCCAGTTGCCGAAGGCGCGCGGCAGATCACGCCACGGACTGCCAGTGCGGGCAATCCACAGCACTGCTTCAACAAACAGCCGGTTGTTATTGCCGCTCCGGCCCGGATCGCCCGGCTTGCCAAGACAAAGCGGCTCCATCTTCGCCCATTGGGCGTCAGTCAGAACGAATCGGTCCATCCCAAGCTTGAATCACAACCAAGCCAGGATGAGAATCCTGAATCCAAACAGACCCTAGTACGTGACATGCCTTCGGCGGCCGGGCCGGACCTGCGACGACGACGGCGAGCGGTTCTGGCAGGTCGACCCAGCGGCGCTCACCGATCTAACCGGCCGCTGACGGCGCGGCGATTGCCGAAAACGGGTCCCGGTCTGCTTCGGGGTGGGCGTCTGCATGACCGACATGGGGCGCAAAGCGGACGTCGCTGAAGGGGCAGTCGACGGGCAGCTTTGGGTCAGAACCTCCTATCCTGCGCACAATGGGATGGAAGCCGAACAGCGTGAAGGTCTTCTGCCGATTCGCCACCGCCCACAGTTGATACCTGCCTGTCATTGCATGATCGAACCGACCGCCGATCCCGATCCGACGGAGAACGGCTGACGTCCTCACCGCCTCCACCGCCCGAGACAATACGGCGAGCTGCGCTCGCTTTGTCCTGATCGGCTGCGGCTGAAGCCTTGCCGATCCCGAATGAGGAGAGATGGTCTTAGCCCTCTCTCCCCCGCGACCGCCACCTGCGCGAGGGCGGGGCCGCGCGCTCGCAAGGCGGCGCATAGCCATCATCGTCCCAACCGTTCCGATCCACCCCGCTCGCGGCGCAGCCCAGCCCTGCTCGCCGGCAGCCGCCCCCCTCTCTGCCGCGCGCTCACGCGCCCCCGGAAGGCATGTCGAAGGACATGCCTTCGGCATTTACGGAGAAAGGATCGGAACAATGGCTAGGACATCGAAGAAGGCGAAGGCTGTCACCGAGACGATGGCGGATCAGATTGCGGACGCGGAAGCCCGCAGCGTCGGGGAAGCGGCGACGGAAATCGTCGGCGCGCTGCCCGCACCGGAGGCGGAGGCCGTGGCAGTGGCCGCGAGCGGCGCGACGGCTTTCATTCCGCTCAACAAGTTGAAGAAGTCGCCCCGCAATGCGCGGAAGACCCCGCACAGCCCGGCTATCATCGAAGCGTTGGCAGCCAGCATCGCCGTCAAGGGCATGTTGCAAAACCTTGTGGTGGAGCCCGAGCTTGATGCGGCGGCCGAGCCTACCGGCAGTTATTTCGTGACGGTGGGCGAAGGCCGCAGGCTCGCCCAGCTTCTCCGCGTGAAGCGCAAGGAGATCAGGAAGACCGAAACGGTGCGCTGCGTCATCGACACGGCGAACGACCCGCACGAGATCAGCCTTGACGAGAACGTCACCCGCGAGGCGATGCACCCGGCCGACCAGTTCGAGGCGTTCCGCGAGCTTGCGGAAAATCGCGGCTGGGGTGCGGAGGACATCGCCGCCCGCTTCGGCGTGACGGCGCATGTGGTGCGCCAGCGCCTGCGGCTCGGCGCTGTCAGCCCTAACCTGTTGCAGGTGTATCGAGACGGCGGCTTGAGCCTCGACCAGTTGATGGCCTTCGCCATCACTGGCGATCATGCCCGGCAGGAGCAGGTTTTTGCGAATCTCTCCTACAACCGCGAGCCGTGGATCATCCGCCGCGACCTCACCAAGGCACACATTCCGGCGACGGATCGCCGGGCGATCTTCATCGGCCCGGAGGAGTATACTGAGGCGGGCGGCACCATCCTGCGCGACCTGTTCACCGAGGATCGTGGCGGCTTCTACGAGGACGCTGCGCTTCTGGACCGGCTCGTCATCGAGAAGCTGGAAAGCACCGCCGCCGCCGTTCAGGCGGCGGAAGGCTGGAAGTGGGTTTCGGTCCACATCGACTACCCGCATGGCAACGGCCTGCGCCGCGCCTATCCGCAGCCGGTGGAGCTTTCCGAGGAAGATGCCGCCGCCTATGCCGCCGCGCAGGAGGAATACAACCGGCTGTCGGAGGAATGGGACGGCGCAGAGCAGCTCCCCCCGGAGGCGGACGAGCGGTTCGGGGTGCTTGAAGCGAACATGGAGCGCATCGATGCGCTCCGGCACATCTATAACCCGGACGACATCGCGCGCGGAGGCGTGTTGGTCGTGCTGTCGCATGACGGCACTGCCCGCATCGAGCGCGGCTTCATCCATCCCGAGGACGAGAATTGGGAGCCGGAAGAAGCCACAGAGGGCGTTCGCGTCAACGACGACGGTGGGATCATCGAGGACGGTGCACATGACGAGGACGGGAACCATATTTCCGCGCTCGACGCGGAGGACGAGGACGCCGGGGATGCGGGCAAGCCGCTGTCCGACCTTCTCGTACGAGACCTCACGGCCCACCGCACGCTCGGCCTGCGCCTCGCTCTCGGCGAGCAGCCCGACATGGCCTTGCTCGCCGTCACACACGCCCTCGCCGCGCAGAGCTTCTATCGCGGCGCGGAAGCCGCCTGCCTCGAAATCCGGCCGACGAGCAGCACCCTCGCCGGGCACGCGGACGGCATCGAGGACACCGCCCCGGCGAAGGCGCTGGCGGATCGCCATGCCGAATGGGCGGCGGACATGCCGTGCGACGTGGCGGACCTGTGGGGCTTCGTCGTCGCACTGGATCAGGCGAGCGTGTTGGCGCTGTTCGCACATTGCGCCTCGCTTACCGTCAATGCGGTGAGGCTACCCTGGGAGCGCAAGCCGCGCGCCCATGAGACCGCCGACAGGTTGGCAACGGGGCTCGCCCTCGACATGACGGCCCATTGGACGTCCACGGCGCGGAGCTATTTCGGCCGCGTGACCAAGGCTCACATTGTCGCCGCCGTGCGGGAGGCTGTCAGCGACGAGGCCGCCGACCGGATCACCGGCCTGAAGAAGCAGCCCATGGCGGAAGCCGCCGAGCAGCTTGTCGTTGCCACCGGATGGCTTCCCGCGCTCCTACGCACCGAGCGGCCGGCATGGCTGGATGAACTGGAAGCGGACGCCGGAGCGGTCATGGATGCGCCCACCGCAGCCGGTCCCGACGATACCGGCACGGCCGAGCACGGCGCAGCCTTCAATCACGCTGCCGAGTGAGCTCACGGCCGGAGCCGCCTCCAGCGGCTCC